>NZ_RZSU01000003.1:0-173744 GCF_003997585.1 Mesorhizobium sp. M5C.F.Cr.IN.023.01.1.1
TCGATGATGATGCTCGCACGCTGCCCAACCGCCCAGTTCGCAGGCACCTCGTCCAGTTTCAGATCGACCGTGAACTCACGCGTCTCCTGGTCGACCTGCCGGCCGATCCGCAGGATCGAAGCGGCATAGGGCCGCTGCGGATTCGATGAAAACGTGACCTTCGCGACCTGCCCAGGCCGAAGTGACCCCATTGCGGATTCATCGAAGCGTGCAAAGACCAGCAATGATTTCGGATCGACGATCTGCATCAGTTCGACGCCCGGCGAAAGCAGGTCGCCGACTGTGCGACTGCGGGAAACCACGACACCGTCAACTGGGGAGCGTATGGAGGTTTCGCCGACGCGGCTCCGCAGTTGCTCGACCTCGGCGGCCGAGGCCGCGGCCTGGGCCTTTGCACGCTCGATGGTAACAGTCGCTCGCGCCAATGCGGCCTCAGCCTGCTTCTGGGTGCCCTCGACGAGGTCAAACTCGGATTTGGAAATCGACTTGCTGGCCAGGAGGAGCTTCCTGCGCCCCAGATCGGCCTGAGCGGTGCCGGCGGCGATGGCCAGCCGGTCGCGCTCCAGCTCGGCCTCGCGCACGCTCTCCGCAGCGGCCCGGTCGTTGGCGACCGCGGCGGCAAGCTGGTACTCGAGTTCGGTCGCGTTGAGGGTGGCGAGTATATCGCCTGTCTTCACTTCGTCATTCCGATCGACGCGGACCTCGGCCAGGAACGCCTGGATCCGTGCCGTCACGACAACCTGATTGGTCGCGCCAAGCAGGCCAGGCCCGGCGATCTCACGCGCGATCAGCCTTTGCTGGGCGACATAGGACTCGACCTGAGCGGGCCAGATGTACCATCCGGAAAAGAGCCCGACTGCCGCTAGAACGGCAAACAAGATTAAGATGAAGCGAACCACGTGCCTTTACCCGCACCGGCTTCGGCCGGCCCCGTCAACCCAAGAATCGCGCAATACTACACCGCCGCCTGCTCAACGGCATCGACTGTCGATTGGCCGGCCACCAGCCGTTCGATGACCTCCCGCAGAATGTCATGCGCCTCCGCATCGTCATAGCCAAGCAGATCGTATGTCATGAACAGACCAAGACCGGTCCCGCTCGGATAGGTACGCAGGTCTAGCTCGCTGGTGCGTGGCTTTTCTCGCCGCATGTCAGGCAGGGGCGTTACTTTGAACATGCCGAGGTCGAGCTCGCCGGTTGCATTGGCCCTTTGAAGCGGGGCCGACTGCGTGGCCTGCGTCCATCTTTCGACCGTCTGGGTGCCGACGACGAAGAGGGAGGTGTAGGACCCCTTGGCCACGACATCGTCATGAACGTCCCCGAAATAATTCGAATCCATGAAGGGCGCGAATTGGATGGCCTCGTCGATCCCTTCTCCGATGGAAACGGCGAGTGCTTCGAGCGTCTCGTACCGGGACAGACGCACGCGTACGGGCACGTCCGAGGCGACGAAGTTGACGTAGTTCTCTAGCCTCCGGTCGTGGCGCAAGGCAGCTGGGATTTGCAGGATCATATCATCCACGCCACCCCGCGCACCAATGGTGTGTGCAAAGGCCGCGATGATCATGGCCGTTTCCGTCGTGCCGGCTGCCCTGGCACGGTTGCGCAGCATATCCTGCTGGTCGCCGGGTATCGAGAGCGTCACGCCCTCGCCGAGGCTGCAATCGACCAGATTGACATTCGTCCGCCGGCCCTTCGCCTTGCGCCCGAGATTGGGAATATCCGGCAAGGGCTCGGCGAATACCTTGCGGAGGAATGCGTCGCGCCGTTCGAACGAGCCGGGTTTTCCGACATGGTCAAAATCCCGGATGAACCGGTCGATGCTCATTTCCACGGGATCAAGCGGCAGGCCGAGATAAGCCTTGACTGTCTCCTCGACGATGAGGCCGAGAGAATAGCCGTCAACGACGAGATGATGTGCCTTGGCGACGATTAGATCGCTCTCGGAGCCGAACCGGATGACGGTGACACGGAACATCGGTGCCTCAATGTCTATGCGTTCCTGCGCAAGTTCCGTTGCGCGCTCCATTGCTTCGGCCTCGTCGGCAACTTGCTCGACCCTGAAGAACTCCGTCGGCGTCCTTTCCAGATATGCGCCATATCCAGCCCCCTTGCGGAAGAACCGGGTACGCATCACCTCGTGGCGCGCCATGATCGTTTCGATCGCTCGCCTGAGACGGTCGGCGTCCATCTGCGGCCGGATCTTGAACTCTTTGCTCACCAGGAACGCGGCACGGGCATGCGAAGTCGCGTCCGGATGTTCCTGGAAACGCAGCAACCCCAGCTGCGTGCTGGTCACCGCAATCTCTCTTTCAACGTTGGGCACGCCATCGAGCAACGAGCGCTCGACGTTCACGCTTGCACTCGGCTGGCCAGACCACTCGCGCACCCTCCAGAGCATTGCCTCGGGCACCAGGGGGCCTGACGTTTCAAGCTGGGAGGAAAGCTCGCCGAGAAACTCATCGAGCAGCAACCGCGCCGTTGCTTCCTCGACGACGTCGAGATCCACCGTCAGCCGGCAGACAACAGCGGCTTCGCTGACCGCTGCGGACAATTGGATCTCGTGCGCGGATGCGGCAATCGCGTCGAGAGGATGGTCGAGAGGGGCGAGCGCGGTAACTTGGCTCCCATCGAGGAAAGCGAAGCCGAATTGGCGCAGCGAAATATGGCGAACGCGCAGGTCCTCTTCGAGCGCCAGTTCCAGGGACGACGTATCCATTGACCGGTGCGCGTGACCGTTTGCGTCGGCGCGCTCGACCTTCCTGAGCAGATCGTAACCGGGTTCATCCATGGCTCGCAGGACAACCGGATAGGACCCGTCCAAGGGGCCCATCAACCCGTTTGGTGTCCCTTCCCCGCGCTCGCTATACCAGCGGTCGATGACCATCGACCGGCGGGAGAAGCGGTTTGCCAAGGTCTTGGCATAGGCGGTCAGGAAGCGCGCGGCCGGCAGCTCCGATTTCGGCGCGAACGCTGCGGCGGGAAGCGTGATCTCCAGCAGCCCGACACGGCCCCGGTTCGATCCCATACCGGCGGGAGACGCGGCGCGACTGCGGCCGGGTATCGGTACGATCGCAGGCGCGTAGTGAAGGATCTCCTTCCAGTAGGCGAGATCGCGACGGTACTCGCTCGATCCAGGCACCGGATGGACCCCGCGTGCATGGTCGGCAAAACTGGGCCTGGCATCGACCGCTTCCTCCTCGTCTTGCGCGAGCAGCGCGAGCAGAAGATGAACCGACAAAGCGTCGGCAGCCGCGCGATGAGCCCTGACTTGCAGTTCATGACCGCCATCCTGCCGCTGCCACGCACCGATGCGCCACAGCGGACCAGGGAGCGCGACATCGCCCAAACGACCACCCGGCGTAAGCACTTCAACAACAAGTTGGGCCTCTAAGCCGATCTCCACCGCGCCGGACGCCGATGTCGCACCCGTCATCCGGAGCGCATCGTGGCTCTCGACCAGTCGAGCCAGTCTTGACGCAAGCGTGGCCAGCGACACGCCAGGCGCGATGCTCGTCTCGACCAGGATCTGATTGTCAGCCTTTGCGACGGCCGACGACATCGGCCGTCCATCCAGCATCATCGCATGGACCTGGCGGCCAAGAGGCCGGAAGGCTTCCTGCACTGCAGCGCCGTCGGAACTCACCTGTGCGGCCGAGACCAGCAACGCGGATGCCTTGAGCTTCGCCTCAAAGGCGGACGCGACGAGACGGGCGAGCCCCGCGATCGTCGGCGCCTGCAGGAACTTGGCGACAGGGATATCGACTTCGACCTGGGCCTCGACGCGGTTCTTCAGCTCGAACGACGACAGAGAGTCGAGACCGAGTTCGCTGAGCTTGCGGTCATCAGCCAGGGCGCTTGCCTCGACCTTCAGGACTTTCGCCACCTCGCGCCGGATCATGTCCGCAAGCAAGTCGTCCCACGCCTCGCGTGGCGCTGCCGCCAGCTCGGCCTGAATGCGAGACCGCCCTCCAGTTCTGTCTCCAAGCAGCGGCGAAATCCTCGGGTTCGTCGCTGCGCCCGGGTTCGTACGTGCGATCGCGGCCCAGTCGATATTGGCAAAGCCGAGGTTCTCCGATCTGGCGCGCAACAGATAGGACAAGGCTGCCGCCGCTTCGGAATCCTGCACCGGCTTGATGCCGACGCTGTCGAGATAGTTGGTCATTGCTTCCGACCTGGCGACGAATCCACTGCCGGCGATCATGCCCCAGGCCGTGGAGGAGCCAGCCAAGTTGCGACCTCTGCGATAGGTGGCGATTGCGTTCAGAACAGAGTTGGCCGCCGTATAGTTGGCCTGCCCCGACGAACCGATAACCTGCGCGATCGAGGAGAAATTCACGAAGAAGTCGAGGGGAATATCTTGTTCGACGACGGCGACGTGCAGGTTCCATCCGCCGGTTATCTTCGGCCGCAGCACGCGGTCGATCTTGCCTGCATCGAGCTGCGAGACGAAGGCATCCTCGATCACCGCAGCGCCATGCACGATGCCGCGCAGTGGGGCGTCTCCCGCAGCATGTTCCTCGATCAGCCTGTCGACGGCTGCTGCATCTGTGACGTCCAAAGCCGCGCGAACGATCCGCGTGCCGCGTTGCTCCATTGTATCAATGGCTGCAGCCGCTTCGGTATCGGCAACACCGCTTCGATTGGCAAGGATGATGGTTCCCGCGCCCTTTTGACTCAGCCAATCGGCGATCGCGACGCCGAAGCCCTTGAGTCCACCGGTGACGAGATAGGAGGCCTGAGCGGAGACGGCGAACTGTGCGCCGAGGTCAAGTTCGATGTCCACAGAAGGTTCGTCGAAAGTGACGATCACTTTGCCGATGTGCAGCGCTCGCGAAAGCATGCGCATGGCTTCCGCAGCACGCGATGCCGGAAAACGGCTCGCCTCCAGCGGCTTGTAAGCCCCGGCGGCAACCTTTGCCTCCACCTCCGCCAGCAATTGCCTGAAGAGTTTCTCCCTCTCCACGGGAAGCGTCGAGAGATCGATGACTGAATAGGCGTTATTGCGATAGAGCGAGCGAAGTCCGATCGGCTTGTCGTCGGCGAGATCGCGCTTGCCGATCTCGACCATGCGGCCGAACGGCGCCAGGCACTCCAGGCTCTTGTCGATGCCATTGCCAGACAGCGCGTTCAACACCACGTCGACGCCGCGGCCGCGCGTCAGGGAACGCACCTCGTCGGCGAAATCGAGGGCGCGCGAGTTCATGACCTCATCCACGCCCCATTTCTTCAGGAAGGCGCGTTTCGTGTCGCTGCCGGCAGTGCCAAAGACTCGAGCGCCCACGTCATGCGCGACCTGGATGGCGGCGAGGCCGACGCCACCCGACGCCAGATGGATGAGCGCGGTTTCGTCCTCCGCCAATCTGCCGATATGCGTGAGAGCGTAGTGAGCGGTAAGGAAGGCTGTCGGGAGGGTCGCGGCCTCGATCAGATCGATGCCGTCGGGCACGCGCATGGCGAGATCCGCCCGGATCTTGGCGAAGCGTCTGAGATAGCCCTTGCCCATGCCCATGATGCGATCGCCGGGCTTGAGATTGGTCACCCGATCACCGACTTTGCGAACGGTCCCGGCGAACTCCAGCCCGAGATTGCGCCAATACGCCTCGTCATTCTCCAGTTCGTCCGGCAGGATGCTGGTAGCCGCCATAATGTCGCGGAAATTCAGGCCGACCGCGGCGACCTCGACCATGACCTCGTTCGGCGCCAATTCGGGATCGGCGATTTCGCGCAGTACTATGTTGTCTATGGTGCCGGGTCCCGTCATGGTGACGGCGAAGTTGGAAGAATCCCGCGCGGTCTCCAGCGTCCGCCGCGACGGCGCGACTTCGTGCAAAGCCAATTGTTCCAGACGCGGGACATAGCGTTCGGCGCCGCGCAGGACGAATTCCGTTTCTGCAGTTTCCTCCAGCACGGCGTCCGAAGTCGTTATCCCTGACTGCAGCGACCTGGTATCCGCATCGATAAGACGGATGCTCAAGCCCTTGAACTCGTTTGCCATTGTGCGAGAAATACCGATCAAGGCGCTCTCGCTCAGGCCGGAAAGGCTCATCGGCTGGTCACCTTGCATGAGCCGGCTGCCGGACGTGAAGACAACCAGTTCGGGTCGCGGTTCGGACGAGCTGTGCAGCCGGTCGACGACCTTTCCAAGTGTGATCAACTGGTGGACGACAGGCGTAATCGTGGCGAGAAGCGCGTCCCCGCCTGCTTTTTCGTCGAGCGTCTCGGCGACGGCGGCGCTGAACAGGATGCCACCCTTCCCATCCGATTTGGTCATGAATGCCCGGATCGTGGCGAGCGCTTCATCCGCATCGAGATTCAAGAACGGCGCGGGATTTGCGACTTCGACCGTCACTCCGCGGCTGACCAACTCGGCCAATGTCGCTTCCAGACGCTGCGTTCCGTCACCCACCACCAGCCAGTGAGCACAACGCAATGAGGGTGCTGCGGGTTTGGCTTCCTGCTTCTCGAAATGCTCCTCGAAAACGCTGGAGACGGAGCCGGCGCCCTGTTTGGTCCGGCCGACCCTGACCTTGCCCAGCGCCATTGTCTGCAGGTTGTCGAGAACGATCAACGGCTGCCCTTCCGGCGAGAATACACTGAACCGCATCGAGTACGGATCGAGGCCCGGCCGGATGTCGACGATCACGTCGGGTGTCATCGGGGCGCTCAGCAGGATCTTGCGCGCCCCGGTCGGCAGGCGCAGCTGGTACTGGGCCTTGTCTTCATTCGCCGGCGGCAGCGGTTCACCAGGAACCCACACGCCGTCTTTATGCGAAGCCAGGCCGATGCCGGCCTGGAGCACGGCGTCCAGCAGTCCGGGAAAGGCGAAATACTGCTTCGACAGGTTGGGATCCTTGCTCGACAGCCTGGCAACCAGGCGGTCGCCGATGATATCGAGCGCGCTCACTGACTGGAAATAGGGGCCGTATTCAAGGCCGTGCCGTTCGGCGAGACGGTAGAATTCCGTCTTTTCGACAAGGCTTGGGCGATCCCGCAGGAGGTCAGCGGGAGCTGGTGCAAGTTCGTATTTGTGGCTGAAGCCATAGGCCTCGGCACGCGTCCTCCAGCCGTCTTCCGAATCCCGATGGAGCGTCGAGATGCGCAGCCTGCTACCGATCGGATCGAACGTCGTCGTGACCAGTATGACGTCGTCCTCGGCGATGGAAAGCGCTTCGTACAGTTTGAAATCGCGCAGCTCCACGGACTCGGATCCGAAATGGTCGCGCAGCGCGGCACCCATGATTTCGATGTAACCGACGGCCGGGAACAGGCAGTCGCCGCTGACGCGGTGGTCAGCCAGGAATTTGAAGCCTCTGAGCGTAATTTCGTTCGTCCAGGACGGTCCCGCCGTGAAGTCGCGCCATCCAAGCAGAGCGTGCCGGGGCGCCTCGAACAGGAAGCTCTTGGTCTCCTCGGACGTGTTCAGCAGGCGCTGGTTGTTCCAGGGTAGTTTGGGAATGGCCAACCGACCGCTCGATGGTTTCGGCCGGTGGAATTCGACACCGGCAACGTGCAGGCTGCCCTCGGCCCGCGCCAGCGTCCAGAAATCATCAGTTTTGCGATCGAGCGAGTTCACCGCGGCGACGTCTGCCCCGCGTTCCTGCGAAATGCCTCGGATGAGCGGCGTCAGCGTGCGGTGCGGACCGACTTCCAGGAAAGTATTGATGCCGAAATCGAGGGTGAAGTCCAATGCCTTGGTAAAGCTGACAGGTTGGCGCAAATTGGCCCACCAGTAGTCAGCGTCAAACTTCGTTTCGAATATGCCGGTGACAGTCGAGATGATCGGCAGGCGGCCTTCCTTCCAGGCAACCGGACCAAGTTCGCCGAGGAACCATTCCTTGCAATCTTCCAGATGCGCGCTGTGCCACCCGAAATCCATGGTCATGCGGCGGGCCGTCGCGTCGGGATAGGCTTCCGCGACCTTGGCCAGCAGGCCAAGCACCGCGTCCTCCATGCCGGAGATCGTCTGAGCGATCGGGCCGTTATAGGCAGCAATGACGACGCTTTCGTCGTCGGGCAGAAAAGGCTCGAGCTGCTGGACCGTCAGCCCTATCGTGGCCATTGCACCGCGCCGCTCGCTTTTCAGCGGTATGAGGCCGCGTTTGGCAATGATGCGGGCCGCCGTCTCGAGGTCGATGACGCCTGAAACATACGTGGCCGCGACCTCGCCGAAACTGTGACCGATCAGAAGCTCAGGCCGCACGCCGATCTTCATCCAGCGCTCGTAGAGCGATATCTGTGTGGCGAAGATGGAGGCCTGCGTGACATCGGCATCGTTGATACGGGTCTTTGTCTCGTCCCGTAGCATCTCCTCGACGGTCGACCAGCCGACCATCGGACGCAGCACCTCGTCGAATATCTCGGCCGTTCGGCGAAACGCGCGGTCTTCCTTCAACAGGCGGCGCGCCATGGCCCACCACTGGCCGCCCTGGCCCGAGAAGGCGATGGCGAGCCGACGGTTGGAGGAGGCCCTGCCGGTGATGATGGTCGGCCCTTCCGCGTTCTGCTGAACGGCTCCTTTCGCCAATGCGCGCAGCTGGGTCTGGAGCGCGGTGCGCTCTGGCTCGACGATAAGCGCGGCCCGTTGGGCGAAGTTATCGCGCGCGCTGCTCAAATGGGCATTGATGTCTTCGACCGGCGTCTCCGCCAGGGAGCCCCCCTCCTCCAGAGCATCCGCCAGACGGCCTGCCCACAGCTCCAGTCCCGCCGTGCTGCCGGCCGAGATCGGGACGGCTATCGGATGGCCGGCTATTACCGGCCTTGGCGCACGATTGACGCTCGGCGACAGTCCCCGCCATCCTTCCACAGCGATCGAGGCATTGGTTCCGCCGAAGCCGAACGAGTTGACCACCGCCAGGGCCGGTCGGCCGTGATGGTCGATTGGCGTCGGCTTCGTTGCTACGGCGATGTTTAGCGCGTCGAAGGGAATGCTCGGGTTCGGGCGCTCGAAATTCCGGTTCGGCAGCACGATGGCATGGTTCGCCGTCAGCACGGTCTTGATGAAACCAGCGATACCGGAAGCAGATTCGAGGTGGCCTAGATTGGGCTTGAACGATCCGACATAGGCCGGCTTTGGCCGTGAATTCACACCGAACACGCGGCCGATGGCAGCCGCCTCGATCGGATCCCCGACCGGCGTGCCGGTTCCATGTGCCTCGACATAGTCGACATCCGCCGGATCGATGGAAGCGCCTTCTACGAGCGCCTCCAGCATCGCTTGCTGCGCTTCCCCACTCGGAGACGTCAGGGTTGGCGTATATCCGTCCTGATTGACCATCGAATGACGGATCACCCCATAGATCCGCTCGCCATCCGCAATTGCGCGGTCGAGCGGCTTCAGCAATACGAAGCCGCAGCCTTCGCCGCGAACGAAGCCGTCCGCCCTTTCGTCGAACGTGTAGATGCCGCCGGTCGGCGAAAGCATATTGGCGCTGGAGAATGCGATGAACGGACCTGGATCGAGCATGCAGTTGACGCCGCCTGCCAGCGCCATGTCGCAGGTGCCCGTGCTCAGGTGACGCACTGCCTGATCGATGGCCACGAGCGCCGACGAGCATGCCGTGTCGACGGCAATGCTCGGCCCTTTCAGATCGAAGCGGTGGGAGATTCGATTAGCTGCGATCGAGAACGCCGAACCCGTGCCGGCAAAGATATCTCCGCCACCGACACGTCCGCGACGAAGGTTCTGCGCGAAATCGTTGGTCGAGATGCCAACGAATACACCAGTGCGTGCGCTACGCAGATCGGCCAATGTGCGGTGGGCGTCCTGGACGGCCTCGAACGCCACTTGCAGCGCCAGGCGCTGCTGCGGGTCCATCGTTGTCACCTCGCGGGGCGACATGTCGAAGAAACTCGGGTCGAAGCCGAAAACATCGCTGGCAAGAAATCCGCCCCAGCGCGTCCGCATCTTTCCCCGCGCATCGGGCTCCGGATCGTAGAAGGCGTCGACGTTCCAGCGGTCCGCCGGGATATCAACGATGCCGCAGTTCTTCTCCAGGAGAAAGTTCCAGTACGATTCCGCGTCCTGAATCCCTCCAGGGAACCGGCAACCGATCCCGATAACCGCGACTGGCTGCGTAGAGTCAATGACGTGCTGGGGCGCATCGCCCCCACGATGAATGTTCATGCCCAGACCCCCGCCTAGCTTATACACCGTGGGTTGCACAACCCACGGTGTATTTAAATGCATGTCCTTGCGGAAGCTCCAAGAGCAAAATCACCAGGCAAGCATCTTTGTCGCAAGATGTGTCTTTTAAGCCGATCTGACTGCTTTTAAGCCAATATGACTGCTTTTTAAGCCGATCCGACTGCTTTTTTAAGCCGATTTACTATTTTTTGAGAGTAGCGCCGTCCGCTCAATCGTCCGCGCCAGGCTTGATATTGCTGAAAGCGTCAAGGCAAAGCCGTACTGTCGAAGTCGAAGAGACGTGCGACGGCCTGGGGACCGCGTGCACTCCAGGCAACGGCGGCCACATGGTGCGCGCTTGGGCGGAACTCACCCAGCCTGGTCGGCTCAATCAGCCCCAGGGGCGGTGATAGGACATAGGCCTCGCCGTTCGCCTCCATGCCTATTTCGAGTCCTTCTCCGGAGAGGCCGACGCCTGCCGCCTTGAGCAAGGCTTCGCGACACGTCCAAAACCGGTAGAACATCAGGCGACGGGCGTCTGATGTCAGGGATTCGAGCTGGGTGACCTCACCGGGCGCGAACAGAGAGCGGGCGATGGACATCTCGTCGTTCAGGGGGGCGACGAGTTCAATATCCACGCCGACTTGCCCGGCGGCGGCAACGGCCACAAGGGCAAGCTCGCCCGAATGCGAAAGGTTGAAGGCGAGACGCCCGTCTGCAAGGACCGGCTTTCCTTCGGGGGTCTCGCGCAGATCAAGCTCTTCTGGCGCTTGGCCGATGTAAACTGACAGCACAGTGCGCAAGGCGGCATGAGCTGCCAAGTGACGCCGTTGATCGCGCTCAAACACGAACCGACTGCCCCTGGTCAATTCAGCTGGGCTAAGCGCGGTCAGGTCCATTTGTGAAATTGGAGTATCGAGGGCGATCCGCCATATATGGACATCGAAGCCGAGAACTGGCGTCGCCCGCGCGCCATCGTCTTGCAAGACAACACCGCTCTGCTTCATCTTACACTTTCCTCGCCGACAGAAGAGCGCGGCATGGCGTCGGCTCGTTCGACGCCAATGGTAGCTGGTGATTAGCCATTAAGGAACGCTAGCAGATTTCGCCCCAGTTTAGGATAGAGGTAAGCGCGCTCTTGGCGATGGCCATCCGGGTTGTAGAAAGCACGGGTCAAGTGCCGTGCCAGCAAGTGAGAAAGGAACCTTTTCTGAAACAGGCCGTTTGCCAGCAGGTCGTTGCATTAGCGACCAGTAACAACGGAAGGATCTTGTCATGAGCTACAAGATGATCTGTCTAGGCGCGATGGCGCTTTCTATGGTAAGCGGCGTTTCTCTCGCGGCAGGCGCCGACACAGGCACGTCTGCCTTGGATGACCCCGCAAAGATGGAGCCGTTCTACACAGACACTAGCATGACGACCCTGCGGTCCGATGACGAGTTCACGGCAGCTTGGAAAGCGCTGACGGACGAGGATCGTATGGCAATGACAAAAGTCTGCGCTGACGAGGCAGCGAACGCCAACGCCGCCAACACCCACCCTGAATTCTGCAGCAATGTCAAAAAGCTCGGCGGCGAGAGTAACTGAACCATGGAAGGCGGGCAACGGCCCGCCGTTTGATTAGCGACTGTGAGGCCGGAGCGAATGGATAGCTGCCTGGGGTGGGCTACAGCAACCGGCCGCTCCTCCATTCACGGCCGTGCGAATGACCAGACCAATGATAAAACAGCCGGCGATACGCTGCCGCCGGAGTCGTATCTTTGATTGCTTTAGGAATACACCCGCCAACCGCACTGGACGCGAGCGCGTTGTGCGCTAGCACCACTACGCCGGTGATCCACCCAGTAACAGCAATTGCAGGGTCACCGATCCTCAAGCCGGTCTGAATTGTCGGCTGATTCGGCAGTTGCAGGCAAATCTCCTTCAACTGCCGAATCAGTACTCAGATGGCAATGATACCTGCGTATCTGAGCGGGGCCCCTGGCGATTCCTGCCGGAACCCCGCAAGCCCATGTCATAGGGGATTACGCGGCCGCTTGAAGAGCACGTTCGTTGACGCCACCCTCGCCTAGACCCGTCAGCGCTTCGTCTGTCGCGACCTCTTCCTCGAGCGTTGCTTTGAGAAGCGAGACGACATCGGCCTTTCCCATCTGTTCTGCCCAGGCAACAAGAGTACCGTACCGGGCGATCTCGTAATGCTCGACGGCTTGCGCCGCTGCGACCAGTCCGGCATCGAGCGCAGGAGCACCTTCATATTCTTCGAGGATTTCCGAGCCTTCTTCAATGATGCCGTCGATCGCCGGACAGGTCTTGCCGCGTGCTGCCTTGCCAAATTTCTCGAACACCTCCTCGAGGCGATCGACGTGAGCTTCCGTTTCCATACGATGCTTTTCGAAGGCAGCAGTCACTTTTTCCGACTCCGCACCTTTCGCCATTTTCGGCAGGGCCCTCAGGATTTTCTTTTCGGCGTAGTAGAGATCTTTGAGCCCGTCGAGGAACAGGTCCTCAAGACCCTTGGTTGTCGCTTTCGCGGATTTCTTCGCAGTTGGCATGGTCTTCTCCCGCTGGGGTTGGAGCTAGCCTCCCTAACTAGGAAGGCGTCCGATAACCCCGCCGGCCGGCAACAAGTTCCCTATGATTCGAGCCGCTGGAAATTTTCCGAGGCCCCGGGTTCGCATAGTCAGGTGATGCAAAGGGTTACGCTGGCGAGCGGAGGCGCAGCGCCGGCCTTTCGGCCCGCCCCCGATCGGCCCGCGCCGGGCAATCGGCTCAATCGATCCGTCTGATACGGCCCTTGTCGAGACGGAACACCCCATCCTGTCCGCCCTGCTTCTCAAAGTCGGTAAGCAAATCATCCCATGTACCCAGGAATTCGCCACAGTCGTCGCAAACGATCCTGTCCTCGGGACCGGCGTCGGCCGGAATCCTCAGCCTTATTGTCAGGCAATAAGGGCACTCCAACTGGTGGTTAAGGTACTGTTTGGTCATTGACGACAGCGAGAATGCACCGGAAATGTGGCCCCTGCAACCTAGCTCGCGCTGATCCGACGGGCTTGGTCCGAAAATGTACAGCGATCGGCATCACGGATTGTCGCGATCCTCCAGGAACACGAGCGCGTCTTGGCTGCGGCCGAATGTTCTGAACACCGGATCGTGAAACTCTGAAACAGTCCGCTCTCGGTTCGAGTCAAGACAGCTTGAGCCCATCATATCCCGTCTTTGGTCGGAGGCCACCCAGACTGAGCCGTCGGCGGAATGTTGTCGGAGGTCACTTCCCCCCGCTTGAGTTTTCTAATGGCTTCGTCGGCTTCGATTTCATCCAGGCCGGAGAGCGGCAAACCGTCAACTACGACGGCTTCCTCGCTCTCGTCGTCATAGACTTCCCACAAGCCCTCCGAATCCTGTCGTTTGTTGTAGATGGTTGGCATGGCAGCTCCTTTTATGCCGGAACAACTCAAGCCGCCCACGGATGTTCCCTGGCCCTTAAGCATTTTGCGATCCTAAATTTGACGCTCATTGGCCGGCGCAAATGGCACAGAGTTGTGCAGCGACCATCGATGGCGCAGGGCAAGTCTACGATGCTAATCGGCCGCTTTCCTTGGCGGCTCCCGGGTCGCATAGGTGACCACGGTATAGCGCGTAATCGGCCCGTCATCGGGGTCTTCTCCTTGAAAGTGAATATCCGCCTTCACTGGTAGCCGGCTGGTATTGCCGAACGCCTTAACTGCGGACGCACGGACGAGTTGGATGGCCGGGTCTTGCTTCATAATTTTTATTGCCGCAAGCTCGGCAGTACTGCTGCCGCCAATACGCCAGCTGGCTTCGAGCACGCCGGATCGCCAGGTACCCGACGAGTCGACCCCCTGGCCGATATCGTAATTGCGCCGCGAGGCGAAAAATCCGGGATAGCCAGCCATCGCCGCGTCATAGGCCCTCGCCTGCGCCGTTGCCAAAGCTAGTGCGCGAGGGAGCTGAAGGTGTTCGAGAGCTTCCCATCCGCCGCGCACAACAATGAGATCGGATCCGCCATAAACGGATTGTCCCGCATTATCGGTCGTCGTCCTTTGAGTGCCGTAGTAGGCGACCCTTATTTCGTCGATCTCCGTTCTGCCAACACTTAGCGTGACGATGTCACGAAGGTCCGCTTCGAGCACCAGACCGCACTCGTCCAAGTCGAGGAATCGGTATCGCTCCAGCAGTCCCTCGACGTCAGCGACCGTGCGAACGATGTGCTGGTCCTGGCCTCGCGAGGAAAGCGGTGGCTTAAGCCGGGCCTGCCCGAGCCTCAGCAGACGTTCCGCTGCTCGCAGCGCATCGTGCCGCGAAAATACCGTGTAGCCAGGCAATACTGCTGCGCTGACAGTTCTGCCGAAGTCGGTTGACCATTCTTTCGGTCGCTTGGCCAAGCCGTCGACCAGTTCATGGGTTATCGCCTTGGTCATTGCGAAGCGCCAAGGCACCACGCCGCCGAAGAGATCCTGCGGCCCGTTGATACCTAGCCGTGCCGCATCGGGAGCAAGCAAGCTGTCGTCCGGCACGAAATACAAGCCGTTGCCGCCGCTGTTGCCTAGACCCTGCTGGAAGGCAAATCCCTTGAGACTCGCAATCGTGCGGGCAACGGCAGCCATAGCTTCCCGTTCGTGAGCGTAGAGGGGCTCGCAGCCCGGCGCGGAGAATGCGATCACGGTGCCTTTTGCCTCGCTCGGCTGCGTGCCTCTGTGCTCGGTCATCTAGTTCGTTCCGGTGCTACCTCATTGTGGCCGCGGATTGCCGATGTTTCGGCCCGCGATTCGCTCCGCCCCAAGAGAACGCGCAAGATGGCGGAAACGTTCAGCCTGGCTTGGCCGGCTCGCCGTCTTCTGCGTCCTTTCGAACGATATACGTCGGGAACCGCTACCCGGAGCGCGCGATTAGAGGGGTAGACGTGAGCTCCAGATCGTGTCTGAAGGTGAGCGCCTAGTGGCCAAATTCGACAACAGTATCGGGTGAATTCGGTGACGTTGCTGGTTCAGCCGCGCCTAGTGAACGATCCCTTCTCGGATGCGGGGCTCCTTCTGGATTTCCGATTCGGCAACCGGGCGATGCTCCTCGACATTGGTGATCTGTCGCCACTTTCGCCGCGCGAAATCCTGCGCGTCAGCCATGTATTCGTATCACATATGCATATGGACCATTTCGCCGGCTTCGATCGGCTCCTGCGGTTATTTCTATACAGGAATAGAACAGTGCATTTCTTCGGCCCGCCTGGGTTGACTGCGGCCGTGCAAGCCAAGCTCAACGCATACACGTGGAATCTCCTCGACGAACGGTCCCACGATTTCATGATAGCGGCCTGCGACTGGACGCCGGGCGGATTTCACCATTGCCGCCTGTTTCGAGCGCGATCGGGCTTCGCTCGGGAGGATACTGCCTCGATCTCAGCCGAAGGAAATGTCCTGCTCGACGATCCCGATTTCCGTGTCGAAGCAGCAATGCTTGACCACGGCGTTCCATGCCTTGCATTCGCGTTTCAGGAAAAGATCCGGGTCAATGTGCAAAAACCGCAACTGGAAGCGTTGGGTTTGCGCGTCGGACCTTGGTTGAGTGAAGCCAAGCGTGTGGTCCGGCGCGGGGCTGATCCGAAAACGACGCTGGCGCCAACCGCGGATCGGCATATCTCGGTCGGCGAACTGCTGGGTGCCGGAGCCCTGAGAACCGGTCCCGGGCAGAGGATTGTCTATGCGACCGATCTCGCCTTCAATGAGGCGAATCTTGCGCGTGTCGTTGCGCTTGCGCACGGCGCGAACCAGTTGTTTATCGAGGCGGGCTTCCTGCAGGAAGATCGCGAGCTTGCCGCAGCGAAGCGGCATCTCACGGCAGCCGAAGCCGGCACTATCGCCAGGCTTGCAGGTGTTGAACATGCCGTGCCGATGCACTTTTCGCCCCGTTATCTCGGACACGAGGATGAACTGCGTGCAGAGTTCATGGCAAATCTAGTCGCCGTAAGCGCTTCTCAACCGCGCGACGAAGAATACCAGCCATTAGGCAATAGCCGGTATGATCTGCGTTTTGATCACTTGCGTTGAATATACCGGCGGACCGTTCGTCGCCGTCCGCTTGCAAGGATCGCGGAAAGGGTGACCGGGCGAAAATCCCAGCTGTCGACGCCCGTGTCGTATTGACGTGTAACCGGGCTCAGTCTGCCGTGGGAATGGCCATGCAGATCGATCGATTTCTTGCCGATCTGATTCCAGGTGCGAAAAGGATAGTGGCAAAGGATCAGCAACCTGCCGTCTATCGTCAGCTCCTTATAATGTTGTGTGCTGGCCCAACCCGCAGCCTCTATGGTCGCCGCGCCATCGTTGTTGCCGATAATCAAATGCTTCTGGCCATGAAGAGACGACAGTAGCGATGAAACGAATTCGGCCGATCCCCTCGCAAAATCGCCGAGATGCCAGATCTCGTCGTCCGGGCTGACGGTTTCGTTCCAGAGCGAAATCAGCGTTCGATCGTGTTCTGCCAGCGAGCCGAACGGGCGACGATCAATACGCAGTATGCGGGGATCGCTGAAATGTGTGTCGGCCGTGAAATAGATCATGGTCGTTCACAGCCTTTGCGGACAATGTCCGAACCTCGCCATACATTCGTCGAGCCAGTCGAGCGCGATGAGATAGTGCGCCAGCGCGCTCTGGCCACCTCTGCTTGTGTTGGCAGCGGCCGGGGGCTTCCATCAAGGACCTTCGTGGCATTACCTTGAGATCGCAAGAACCTGGGCCGTGAGCTCATCGACACGTGGGAGCTGTGGCTAACGGGAGTCCGCTGGTTGAACTCCGGAAGTCGGGTCTGAACCATCTCCGGAACGCGCCAGAAGCAGAAACTCCGGAGAGGCGCCGCCGAAACGTCGGTGACGAGTGCGCCGAGTAACGCCCCTCGCCATGGCTATCTCGCCGTGGACGGGATAGGGTCTCGCTACGAGATGATCAGCAGTCCAGAGGCAACTGACACGCAACCACGCCGGCCGGCAATCGGTTCGTCATCCCCTCGCCGATCTCAGCTCATAAGAGCCAGTCATCGGCGACATCCCTCCGTTGCTGATATTTCCGGTCACAGACAGAGGCTAGGGTTTCCGAAGCGGTTCATCTCGTCCATCTGGCCAGGGAGTGAGACAATGATAGCGAGAACACTGGGCGCCGTGGCTATTGCGGTGTGTGCAACGGGCAGCGCCATGGGCGCGTCTACGCCGGCTCTCAAGCCGATCGAACCGGTCGCGCTTCAGACAATGGTCGAAGGTGCGGCTAAGGAACTCCTGCTGCCGGGCGCCATGGTTCTTCTGCAGACTCCGCAGGGCAACTTTGCTTTAGGCTACGGAACGACCGAGCTCGGCGTCACGAACCCGCCGCGCGCCGATACCCATTTCCGGCCCGCATCGAACACCAAGACGATGACGGCCGCCGTCATCGTGCAACTGGTCCAGGAAGGGAAACTGGGCTTCGACGATCTGATCTCGAAATACGTTCAGGGCGTCCCGAACGGTGACAAGATCACCATTCGCCAGCTCCTTAAGATGCGGAGTGGCCTCTATAACTTCACCAACGCGCCGGAACTTGCCGAAAGCCTGGACCATGATCCGGACAAGGTGTGGACGACGAAGGAGGTACTCGCCCTGGCCTTCGATCGGCCGACACATTTCGAACCGGGCGCCCAATTCGAATACAACAATACGAACTATTACTTGCTCGGCCTCGTCGCCGAAAAGATCGAAGGCCAGCCTTTGGCCAGCATCTTCCAGGATCGCTTGTTCGGACCGCTCGGCATGAAGAATACGGCGCTGCCGGTGAGCACGTCGAACGCCATCCCCGAGCCTTATGCGCACGGCTACCTCTACGGCGGCACCTCATACGCTCTGGTTGATGCGCCCTATCCGGACGATCTCCAGGCGGCGGCCAAGGCAGGAACGCTCAAGCCGAACGATGACACGTGGCAAAACCCTTCGCCGTATTTTGCCGCAGGCGGCGTCGTCTCGACCGCGGACGACCTCGCGACCTGGATACGCGCGCTCGTCGGCGGCAAGGTTCTCAATGCCGACTATCAGCGCCAGTGGCTGGACAGTCCCGAGCCAGAGGACCCAAGCAAGCCTGAAGGCCAGAAGTACGGATACGGCATCTCCGCGATCACCTTCGGGCCGAACAAGGTCTATTTCCATGGCGGCGAGATGCCCGGCTACAACTCCTTCATGGGCCATGACCCGGCCAACGATGTCACGCTGATCATATGGACAAACCTGACGCTGTCGCCCGATGGCAAGGCAACCGCGAACACCCTGATGGTGAAGATACTGGATCAGATCTACACGGTGTCACCGCTTCAGAAGGCGAAATAACGGACCTGGCGGAAGTTTGTCAGGGCTCCAGGCTTGCCTTGCCGGCGCGCACGGCGTCGACCACTTCGCGGATCGAGTCGCGATTGATCCTTGTGGATCTCGTGACCGCTGTCGGTGTTGACCACGTTTTTCGAGCCGCGCACCAGTGCATTTGAGGTGGCGAAAACGATCAGACACGGCTAGCATAGCCTCGCTTTGGAGAGTGTCGTGCGTACGAGACGTTTCAGAAAGCCAATTGTCGTTCAACCCGGTCGGATCGATCGCGACAGGGTTGTTTTGTCTGTCTCCGACGCGGCTGAAGTGCTGCTGAGGGACTGGCCGACGCCAGCGTCCAAGACGCGGCTCGCTGCAATCGAAGCCTGCCTTGCTGTTATCCGCGGCGAAAAGCCGCCAAGGGTCGCGCGCCAAGCGTTCATCGTCGCGGCCAAGGATGCGAGGATCCTGCTCGGCGAACAAATCTAGCCGGCCCCGGTCAGGCCGAGCCTCGTTCAGGGAACTCGATCTCTTCCTTGACCTGCTCTTGCAGTTCGTCACGCGCGCTCGCTATGAGTTACTCAGACAATCGCCCGATCCCAACCGCCATAATGTTGGTCGCTGCGCGTGCCGCGCGGCAGGCTGAGCACGATCAGCGCCAGACCGATCGCAACGTTCGCCACGATCGCGGTGGTCCCACCGCCGGAAAGCACGAAGGGTGACACCGCGATCCATGCACCAAGCACTACATTGAAGAAGCGCACCGGCCGGACAACTTCGGCCATGGCTGTGACTGCGACCATGACAATGAGACAGCCGACAACGTGATCGCTGAAGTAGAGCGGTGGTTGCGTGCCAAAGATCAATGGCGTCGTCATCAGCAAGGCGCCAAGCAGCGTGCTGGCTACCAGCGTCCATGGGAAATTAACGCCGCCGGTGACGAATTCCTTCAGCAACTCGGACACAGGGCGGTCGAGGTCGGTGTGAGGTGTCTGGTTCTCCGACAGCGCCGGTCCGCCCATCCAGAAGGTACGCCAGAACGGCTCGCCCGCCCTCGTGGCCCCCCAGAGATACTGGATCGTCGCCAGCACCTCATCGACGGAGTAGGGAATCAACACCACCGTGACGGCGGCCTGAAAAATGCAGAGCGTGCAGAGCGCACCAATCAGCGGTGGCTGAATGATGATGAAGGACACACTGACCACGCCAAGCGGAACTATCAGCAAACCGAAGAGGAGCACCATCCACGGCATGGTGCGCCAGCGCCGGCGGTCGCCGATCGCGCCGGCGAGGATGTCGAGGCTATAGGCAAAAGCGCCGAGCCCGGCATCGGCGATTGGAAAACCCTTCGAGACCCATGACGTCACCACCGCCTCGCTGCCGTTGCGCACTGGCGCGCCGCCGGGGTCGAAGAACGGATCCCACAGCCCATCTATGTGGCCCATCTGGTAGGCGGCGAGATAGCGCGAAACGAATAGGCCGACGAAGGCCAGCGCTACGATGGGTATCCGCTGCGTGAAGGTAGATGGCGAATAGGTCCAGCCCAGCGGGCGGTCGTCGTCGGCCGCCAGCGCGCGGCGGCTGATGCCGGGGGTCGGCGGGATCATTACAGCAAAGGCGACGATCAGCATGCCGAGGAGCGTGTCGATGGCATAGGCCGCGGCGCTGGTCGTCCAGAACAGCAACGGCGCAAGCATCACCCAAAGACCGAGCGACGCCGTGACCCACTGCACCCAGCGCCAGGGCCGCAACATGCCCATCAACGCAAAGACCGTCACGAGCAGGCCGGAAACGATCTCGCTGACACCGAGACCGGCGTTGCGGAATTGTGGCTCCGCAACAGCGTGCCCCAGAGCGGGGGGTATTGCGGCTGCGACGGGGTCGAACAGGCCAACTGTCATCGGCGATGTGGCCAGCCACAGTCCGAGCGCAGCGTTGGTCATCGGCGCCCAGAGCGTCCTCGACCGATGCCGCTTTATCGCCGCTTCGACGTCTTCCTTGCTTCGTTCGAGCGGTCCCTTAAGTCGCCTTTCGGCCTGCTCGATCTCAGGATCCGAAGCCGCGACAACGGGCGGATCAAGTTTGTTGGCCGCGTACCAGTCTGTGGGGTCCTGGTTTAGTCGGCGGATCATCTCCGGCAATGTGTCCAACAGGCTGTGTCTAGGCGCCCAGCCCAGCAGAGTTTTGGCTCGCGAGATGTCGATCTCGTAATGATCGTCCGAATTCTCGATCATCCACGGTTTGATGTCGGTGTCCTGATCGAGTACCTCTGTCTGCACCCACGCGCCCAGCTTCGTCAGCTGCTTCGGCAACACTAAGGTGCGCCAGTCCTCGCCATGAATGAGCCGGCCGATGCGCTTCTGCATCTCCTCGTATGACGGTGTGTCTTCTTCGCCGATCAGAAGCACGGTCTCGGCCGGAAGTTCGGCGCGCCGGTCGACGGTACGCACCACCGCATCGACGAGATCGTCCTTGTGCAGATAGGGCTGACCGGCGGTGATATCGCCGGCGAACAAATAGGCGGTCGGCAAGCGCTCGAAGATGCGAGCGATCTGCTGGGCAATAAAGGCCGCCCGGCAGTCTTCGTCATAGACGCCGGCGAGCCGCAGGATCACCGTCTTGATTTCGCCGCGCTGCCTCGAAATCAGCGCCTCGGTTTCGGCTTTCGATTTTGGGTAGGCCCAGGCCGGGTCGAGCGGCGAGTCCTCATTGATTTTCGTGCCCTTCCCCGGGCTTGGGGCATGGACGAGAAGCGTGCTGGAGAACACGAACTGCTCGGTCTCGACCGCCGTCAGCGCCTTCAGGAGCCGGCGCGTGCCCTGCACGGTGACAGCGTCATATTTCGGGTTGTCCTCGCCGGTCGTGTCGTAATAGGCGGCAAGATGGACGACCGAAGCGATGCGACCGCCGCTGCGCACCCGTGCGGCCTCCACAGCCCTATTCACGCCCTCATCGGAGGTGAGATCGATCTCGATCGTCTCCATCCCGGCGGGGGCATGCTTGGGTTTTGCGACGTCGAGGCCGATGACGCGATAGCGGTCGATCAAGCCTCGCGCGATCGCCTGCCCCAGGAAGCCGCTGCTGCCGGTGATAAGAACCGTCGGAAGGGCCGTGCCGTGATTTGCCATGATCAGGCCCGACCGCGTTGGAAGAGAGGCCCGATGGCGCGAAGCGCTTTGGCCTCCCCCGGCTCGCTCAGCACCTTGGTGCTTGATTGGTTTTCGAGGATCATTGCCTCGGCCTTTGCGGAGGCGCGAGATGCTCGAGGAACCATCGCGTGGCGTGCCTAACCACATCGTCCATCGCGCCCGGCTCCTCGAAGAGGTGGCCGGCACCGTCGATAATGATCAGCTGTTTCTCGCCTTGCAGCGCGGCAAAAGCACGCTCGTTCATCCCGATCACCGGCCCGTCCAGGCTGCCGACCAGAAGCAGTGTTGGGGCAAGCACCGCCGGCAGCGCGTCCATCGCCAGATCGGGCCGGCCGCCGCGCGAGACGATAGCCGCGATACCTGCATCCGGGCGTGAGGCGGCCACCAGCGCGGCCGCCGCGCCAGTGCTTGCTCCGAAATAGAGCGGAACAAGCTTTCTTGTCCGCGCTTCCGCAGCCGCCCAATGCGTCGCCAGCGCGAGTCGCGATGCGAGCAGGTCAATGTCGAAGACGTTTCGCCTGTCGCCTTCCTCGATCGACGTCAAAAGGTCGACGAGAAGGGTCGCCAGTCCGGCCTGCCGAAGTGCGGCGGCCACGTGGTTGTTGCGCGGACTGAGCCGTCCACTTCCGCTGCCATGAGCGAAGATGACGATGCCTTGCGCAGCGTGCGGCACGCCCAGCAGCCCTATGAGCCCGTCGGGCTCGATCCTGACCTCCTCGACCTCCGTCATGTCGGTTGCCGGCATCATCACACTCCAAAGGGAGGATCGCCTCACTGACAGGAACTGCGCCTCGCGCCTACTCAGTGCGTTAACACCGGCATGGCGGAAATGTTTCCGGGGCAGGTCAGAAAAATTGTTGCTATCGATCCGGAGAGACGGATTGTTCCACCCCTATTCGGCGTTCCATTCCGCCCTGCGTGCTCGCGCTTCGTCGGCGATCAGCTTGAACTCCCGCATCATCGCGCTCTCAATGGCGAATGCACGGCTTGGCACAGCGCCGGGGTCTTCCTGATTGTTCTGGAATTGAAAACGGGCCTCCAGTTCGGCCCATATTCGCTCGGAAGTCGCGTCGAGGCCGGCAAGCAGCGCGACGACCAGCGCCAGAGTCTCTCGCTGGGCAGTCAGCCGCCCCTCGATCTCTTCATTCGTCAACTCGGACATCTGGGATCGCTTCCAATTTCAGGCGAAACGGCAAAATCGCGTCCTTGTTCCGGAATTCAGCTCGTGGGGTCGTCGAGAGACGCAGCTACTCCTCCCTGAAAGCGCGCTGGATTTGGTCGGCTAGAGGTTTCACGAGATAAGACAGCATGGTGCGATTGCCGGTCGAAAAGAACACTTCGACAGGCATTCCAGGCGCCAAGGCCAGGCCCTTGAGCCTGGTAAGCTCTGTGCGCGGCAAAACTACGTGCACCGTATAAAAGCTGGCGCCTGTTTTCTCATCGACATTGAGGTCGGCGGAAATCTTGCTGACGGCACCGTTCAGTTCCGGCGTTGTTTGCTGATTGAATGCCGACAGCCGCAGGGTCGCGCTTTGCCCTGGCGTCAATTGATCGATGTCTTGCGGAGCCACGCGCGCCTCGACGGTCAGGTCGTCTGTCACCGGGACAATCAGCATGATGAGCTCTCCCGGAGAAATAACGCCACCGACCGTGTGCACGCCGAGCTGATGAACGACACCGTTCTGCGGACTGCGTATATCGATTCGCTTGAGCTGATCTTCGGCCGAAACCTTGCGCTCGACGAATTCAGAGATCTTTGCCTGGACGTCTCGCAGCTCGCTCGCCACCTCGCTGCGCAAATCCTGGTCGATCTGAATGATCTGCAACCGGGTTTCCGCGATACGACCCTTCGCCTGCGCAATCGATGCAGTCAGTTGCCCGTGCTCACCTTTAAGCCGCACTGCATCGCGTTCAAGCGCAGTAATGCGATCGATTGAAACCAGCTTGCGTTGCCAAAGTATGCGCATGCCTTCGAGCTCAAACCCGATCAACTTGATTTCCTGGCTCTTGGCATCTCTTTGCTCGGTCAAGCCGGAAACTTCTTCGGCAAGCTGCGCACTACGCTCTTCCAACTGAGCCTTCTGACCGGCGCGTGCCTGTCGGCGAAATTCGAACAGAGACTGCTCGCCGGCCATCGCCCGACCAACTTCGGGGGCATCCTGCCGTGACACAAGCGAAGCTGGAAAGATGATGCTTCCTTTGCCGTCGCGCTCGACCTCAAGGCGAGCCAGGCGCGCCTCGAATTCGTCCAAGCTCTTCGTGACGATCGCCAGATTGGCCCGAGTGATCGTCTCATCCAGGCGGATCAAAACCTTGCCCGATTGCACGGCATCGCCTTCCCGGACAAAGATTTGGCCGACCACGCCACCGGTTGGATGCTGTACCTTCTTGACACTGGAATCGACGACCAATTTTCCCGAAGCGATAACGGCTCCGGAAAGCTCGGTGACGGCGGCCAAACTCCCCGCCCCGCCAACCAGCAGGATGCAGGTTGCGACACCGCCAAGCAGATAGCGTCGAATGGTGCGATCCGCCGCGAATATCGTGCGTTGCGCCATCAGGATGCCGTCTCTTCAAGTCCGGAGACGACCTTTAAGGGAACGCCTGCTGGGCGAGTTATCTTGTTCAAGATCTCATTCTTCGGACCAAAGGCCTGGATACGGCCGTTCGCCATCACAAGAACCTGATCCAGGCTCGCCAGCGCGCTCGGCCGGTGGGCGACCACGATGGCAATACCGCCTCGCGCGCGAACACCTTGAATTGCTTCCGTCAACGCGGCCTCGCCTTCCGCATCGAGGTTGGAGTTAGGCTCGTCGAGAATAACAAGAAACGGGTCACCGTAGAGAGCCCGGGCAAGCGCAACCCGCTGTTTCTGGCCCGCCGAAAGCGCCGATCCGGCCTCGCCGATCCGCGTCTCGTAGCCTTCCGGCAGGTGGATGACGAGATCATGAACGCCGGCCGCGCGCGCAGCCGCCAGTATCTTGTCCGAGGGCGCTTGCGGTTCGAAGCGTGAGATGTTCTCGGCAATGGTGCCATCGAACAGTTGCACATCCTGCGGCAGATAGCCGACATGGTTGCCCAGCTCTTCCGGGGACCACTGGTCGAGCGTTGCGCCATCCAGCCTGACGGTTCCGCGAACTGGGAGCCATATGCCGGCAATAGCGCGCACGAGCGATGACTTGCCGGAAGCGCTCGGCCCGACAATGCCGAGGCCGACGCCCTTTTCCAATGCAAAGGTGGCGTCTTGCACGACCATACGACGCTCCCCCGGCGGCGTGACACTGATACTTTCGACCGACAGAGCAGATCTCGGCGCAGGCAGCGAGACACTTGTCGCAGTTTCGGGAAGCAGGACCAAAAGCTGGGTCAACCGCGCCCAGGCCTGGCGGGCGGTGACGAAACCCCTCCAGTGGGCGATAGCCAGTTCGATCGGTGCGAGCGCCCGGCTCATCATGATCGAACTGGCGATCATGATGCCGCCGGTCGCTTCCTGATGGATGACGAGATAAGCGCCTATCGCCAGGATGCCCGATTGCAGCATCATGCGCAGGATCTTCGAAATCGTTCCGAGTGTCCCAGCAAGGTCGCTCGCTGTTGCATTGGTGTCGAGATAGTCAGCATTGATTCCTGACCAGCGCTCGGCGATGCGTGATCCAAAGCCCATGGCCTGCAGAACCTCGATATTGCGACGTGTCGCTTCGGCAAGTGTATTGCGCGCCGCCGCTTGACTGTTTGCCTTTCTGGCGGGCGCTCTCGTGCGAATTTCGGCAAGCAATGTCAGGCTGAAGAGAATGACCACGCCGGCCAGTGCCGTCATGCCGATCCAGAAATGGAACAGGAAGCAGATTGCGAGATAGAGCGGCATCCAGGGCAGGTCGAAAAGCGCGGTCGGACCGGCGCTCGACATAAACGAACGCACCTGATCAAGATCGCGCAAGGATTGAAGGCCGTCGCCGGCGACCTTGGTGCGCAACGGCAAACGCATGAGGGCGGCGTAGACCTGTCCGCTCAAGCGCGCGTCCAGCGCCATCCCGATGCGCACCAGCAAACGCGACCGGATGAGCTCAAGAGCGCCCTGAAAAACAAAAAGCGTGCCGGCAAACACGGCGAGCCCGACGAGCGTCGGCACGCTGCGGCCAGGTATGACGCGATCATAGACCTGCAGCATGAAGAACGAGCCGGTCAGCGCCAGAATATTGACGACGCCGCTCATCAACGCAATTCCGGCCAAGGCTCGCCGGAAGGAAGCCAGAACCGCTGCGAGGGTCGTTCGCGGCTCGGATGGATGGGGATGCGACATCGCCTTCACATCAGTCACGGTTCAGTCTCAGGCGGCAATGACCGCGCCCGAAATCAGGCCTGATGACGAACGTGTCCGTGCCGAGCCCACCGTCAGGTGTTACGCCTAGATAACCCAATCGTTCAACGCATAGGCATGGATGTAGTCGATCTGCATTTCTGCAGGCGTGGCAAGCCCGTCGGCAGGCGTTCCCGCGATGCCGCCAACCGCCAGATCGACCAGCATATACATTGGCTCGTGCATGTCGGCAGGCGTTGCGGCACGAGCAACTTCGACGTCATCGAAATACCAGACGAGTTCGTCTTCTGTCCACAGCACCCCGTATGTGTGGAACCCTGCGGTATCCGCGACATAGGCGGTAGAGGACACTTTTGTATGAGTCCCCGTCGCGTTCGAGTGGCCTGTCAAAATGAGCTTGTTCGGATCCTGCCCGACCATCTCGATGACATCCAGTTCCGGCGGCCAGGAACCGTCCGCCGGGAGAAGCCAGAAGGCCGGCCATACTCCTTGTTTTTCGGGCATGTCGGCCCGAATTTCGAAATAGCCGTAGGTCTGCGCGAACGATTCGTAGGTCGTCAGCAAACCTGACGTGTATTGGTAATTGTTTATGTAGGGCCGGATCGCCTCAGGAGCCCGGGCGGCGGTAATCGTGAGAACACCGTCCTCGACGCTGAACGGGTTGATGGAACTCGTCGGGGCGTAGTCGGTGTCGATGTACCATTGAAGCTCTTTGTTGCTCGTAAGCGAGCTGCCGTTTGCGGCCCCCCACCAGAAATTCGAGTCCCAGGTGCCGCTCGAGCCATTCCACAGGTCCAGCGTGTCGAACTCGTCCGAGAAGGTGAGTTCCAGAGCCGACCTGTCCACGGCCAGCTTGAACTGACTTGCGGTGAACTCGCCGATGGTCTTGTTGGCGAAGACGAGAAACTCGCCGTCAGACAGATTGAGTCGGACGTTTGCTCCCGACTGGACCATGTTGGCGCGCACCTCCTCGAAGGAGGTGAACCCGTAGCTCCCGACGCGAACGGTATCCGTCGCGCCAAAGTCCAGGATCAGATCACTGCCGTTGCCGGGGGTTACGACGAAAATATCCGCCCCCGATCCGCCCTTCAAAACGTCATCGCCCCGTAAGCCGTCGAGCGTCTGTTGGCCGGAGCCGCCGGTAATGATGTTGTTCAGCTCGTTTCCGAAAGCATATCGTTTGTCGCCCGTGACTGTCAGGTTCTCGAAATTGGCTGGGAGCTTATAGCTCATCCAGGTCGAGATGGTGTCGACACCCTCGCCGGACAGCTCGACCGCTTTGTTTTTCGAGGAATACAGATAATAGATGTCATCGCCCTTGCCGCCACGCATTGTGACGGTGACGTTGCCGTCGCCATACATCGAGTCGTTGTACGTGCTGCCATAAAGCGTTGGGCCGGAATTCGTCGCCGAATACCACTTTACGGAGGATCCGCTGTAGGGAAGTGGAACGCCCTTGGCGTTCAGTACCGTGGCCATCCCGGTGTTTTCTCCTTTGTCTCGCCTCGATGGCAGCCCTAACATTTATCGAGGGCAAAAGGAGCCAGTATTTTTTGGCCTTTGGCTTAGGAGAGTTACCAAAGGGTTAACACGTCGTGGGACTATTTGCCGGCCCGAAACCCAGATGAACTGCTAATAGACCTTGAAAGCGCCCGCATCGGCTCGCGCATCCACATCGGTGATCAGCATGTGCCCCGGCGATACCGTGATCGAGGTCGCGAGTTCGGCACGAGTAAGTGCAACTTGTGCGGTTATGCTGCTAGCCCAGAATACAGGGACCTCCCCGTCCATGATTTTGACCGCTTCGCCCCAGTCTGGAGCCATCAAGTCGGCTATTCCGATGACCGTGGGCTCTCCGACATGGATGGGAGAGCCGTGGGCATGCGGGAAGCGTGCGGTGACGGCGCGAACCCTGTCGACATCGCAATGGCTTATCGGACGCATCGAGACGACCATTTCGCCACCAAACGGTCCGACGCGACAAGTCCTGATCCTGGTTCGGAACTTTGGTGAGGCTTTGCCGCAGCCGATGCGGCGGAGTTTCACGCCCTTTTCGGCAAGTGCGGCTTCGACGGTCAGCGAACTGCCGAGCGCAAAAGCGGCAAAATCATCTCGCCAAAGGTCAATGATGTCCGTTCTCTGACGGGTCAGTTCCCCGAAGTGATAGATGTTGTACTGGGGGGCATCGGTGCGGATGTCAATGTCGCCCAGCGCCGGGATCAATGGACTGCCGGCGCGATTCACGCCGACCAATGGACAGGATTTGGGGTTGCGGATGCAAAACTGGTGGAAATCGCTGGCAAAGCTGCGGGGGACAATCACAACATTGGCCTGGAGCTTGCCGCGCGCCAGCCCCCCTGTATGCCCCTCATAGGCGCCCATTCTGACAAGCCTGCGCAGCCTATCCGCATCGACCAGTCGCAGGTCCTCGAAGATTGGTGAAGTGGTCAGGCGAGCCATGGCTTCCGAGGGGGTATGCGCGTTTCAGAGACAAGTCGGGAGGGCGTAAGATCGTTGGCGGCTCGGCTGCTTGTCAAATTGTCAGAATCTTTCCTCAACGATAAATTGTATTTATTGGCCGGCCAACGATTGCGTCATCTTACGACCGACGCTTGCGCAAACCTTCCCGTTCTCATTGACAGCTGCGGCAGCCGATCGCTTCTATCTGTCGGGCTGCCTCATGCAGAAAGCCAAGGTCCCGGTTCATGTAGAAGAGCAGGAAAGCAGAATAGAGTACAAAGACGAGGCTAAACACCAGCGTCTTCACGATCAGCGAAAGCGCAAAAACATTGAGGTGCGGTGAGGCGCGCGCCAAGAAGGCCAGCACAATGTCGGACAAGAGCATGCTGATGATGAGCGGGAACACGAGGGTCAATGCCATCATCAGAATGCGGTTCAGCAGATCGAGGAAGATTCCGGCCGCATCCTTGCTGAACACGGGCAGAAGTTGGTCGATCGGCCACAGGCCATAGCTGTCGTAGAGGCTGGTCAAAGAAAGTTCGAGGCCGCCGGCAGCCAGGTAGATCGTGACCATGATAACGGCGAGCAAGGTGCCGGTGGCACTCGTCTCATGGGTCATCATCGGATCGATCAGCGTCCCCATCGTGGAGCCGCGCTGTAGGTCCAGGATATCGCCGGCAGCCTCGGCCGCCCAGAACGGTATGCCCATCGCCAGCCCGAGCGTTACCCCGACCACGACCTCCTTGAGCATGTACACGACGATCATCGTCGTCGCGATGTCAGTGTTCGTCAGTTTGTTCACAATCATCGGGAAGACCGGAACCGCCAGCGCCAGAGCAACGCCGTTGCGCAAAAGGCCCGATAGCGGCACGCGCGAAAAGAGCGGCATCAGGAGCATGAACCCGGTCATGCGTGCGAGCGCGAAAGCTCCGGCCAAAAGATAGAACTGAAGCTCTTTGACCGACGCGAAGAATGGTTCAACCGGCATCTGCGTGCCTCAACGCGTGACGACGGGGAATTCGTCCAGCGCCGTTGAGGCCTGCTCCGCGATCTGCTGGCCAAGCAGCGGGCCGAAGACGATGATGACCAGCAGGATCACGACGAGCTTAATCGTCTGCGGCAGGGACTGGTCCTGAATTTGCGTCAGCGCCTGGGCAAGCCCGACAAGGATGCCGACGGCCATCGCCGCGATGATCGCCGGGCTCGACGCGAACAGCACTGTCAGAAGCGCGCTTTGGACCTTCGCCAGGATGAAGTCATTGCTCATGCAAACCTCCTAGCGGCGTCAGACGTAACTCAGGATGAGGCCGTGCATCAGCCGCGACCAGCCATCTATGGCGACGAAAAGGAACAGTTTCAGCGGGATCGAAATGAGGACCGGCGAGACCATGATCATGCCGAGCGTCATCAGGATGTTTGCAACAACGATGTCGATGATAAGGAAGGGAAGATAGAGCAGAAAGCCGATTTCAAACGCGCGCGTAAGCTCGGACGCGACAAAGGCAGGGACTAGTATCGAAAGATCGTCGTCTTTCAGATTTTGACGTGCCTGTTCCGGCCACAGGCGGTTCGTTCCGTCAAGAAAGAACTGCCGCTCTTCCGGCTGCGTGAATTTGATGAGGTGCTGCTGTAATGGTTCCCTGACCAGTTGCGCCGCCCTGGCGAGGTCGTCTGTAGTCTGGAACTGAACCTGCCCTTCCTGAAGCCGGCCCGTCATCTCGCTCAGCAATGGCGTCGTGACATAGACCGTGAGCACGAGCGCTATGCCGTAGAGGACCAAATTGGGCGGCATCTGCTGGACGCCGAGCGCATTGCGGATGAGGAACAGCACGACCGAGATTTTCAGGAATCCGGTCATGGTGACGACTGCCAGCGGCAGCAAACCGACGAAGCCGACGGCAATCAGAATCCCAAGCAGGTTGGGCGAATTGTCAAGCATTGTCGAACATGCGGGCGATCCGCACGCCCAGGCTCTCCCCAATCCGCACGATCTCGCCACGGCCTACGCGTTTGCCGTTGGCGATGATGTCGACCGTCTCCTTCGTCACATTGGCGAGCGGAACGATGGCGCCGGGCGCAAGCTGCCTTACCTCGCCGAGAGGCATTGCCGTGCGGCCGAGCTCGAAGGCAAGCGCAACCGGCAACTCGTCCAGAGTTGACTCTTCCAATGTCTGGTCGGCGTGCGGCGGTGTGTTCTGATTCATGGTCCACTCCCATTTCGATCCAGCGATTGCAGTCGGGGCGGCAAGCAGTTGCGGCCCACTCGCAGTCAGGATGGCCGGGGCATAAAGCCGCTCGGCAATGACGAATGCCGCCTCTTCCTCTTCGTCATCGAAAAGCACCACATCGTCGGGCTGCAGATCTTGAAGCTCGCCAAGGCTGATTGTAAGCGCATTGCGCCAAAGGCAGACCGGCAACGGGAATTCGGCAGGAATTAATGGCCTCGCTTTCACGATCTCGTCGAGAAAGCCCCCGGCCCGCACGGCCAGACCAACGCCATCGGTGTGCAAGGCGCAATCTATGGTTTCGTCCTTGCTGGTCAGGACGAACGCGAACGCGCTTTTATCCAAAACGGTGTCTCTTGGTTCGATCGAGGTGATAGCGATCCTCTCGCCCAGCCTGCTCTCGATCCATTCGAGATCTTCTTCGAATACGGACTCCATCAGCAGCGCGGCGTGAGCGGGTGCCAGTCGTTTCACGTCGACTAGCTCGTCAGCCTTGGCAAGCCCTCGTTCGACTACAGAAAGCGGCAGGCGCAATTTGCCCGCCGTGTCGCCAACCGTGAACGCAATCGTGCTCAGCGGCTGGTCCCCAGGGTTCGGTGCCGGCCAGGCGGCCGCGATAGCCATGGTTATCCCCGCGATCGTAATCTGTGCGGGAGCACGGCGGCGGTAGAAGGCGTTCAATGCCTCAACCTCCACAGCCGCAACAGATTCCAAAGTCAGCGGCTCGCCAACGCTCGAGCGTGTGCGTCTCACCGGTTCTACGCGCGCTTTCTTTTTTGCCGACGCCAAGGCCTGGGGCATCACACTTCCATATTCACGATCACGGATTGGACTATCGCTGTGTAGGTAACCGCAGCGAACTGCCCTCGTCTTCCTCGGAAAGCTCGGCAAGTGCGAGGCGGTGACGCGCAGTGCGTTTGGTCAGATGCTCCAGCAGCCCGTCCAGTTTCGTCACGGCCTTCATGCTCGCGCGATGATCATTGCGGGCTGCCGATAACTCCGCTTTGCGTCGTTGCTCGGTGACGCCGGCCATCTTCTCGTTTTCCCGGAGCTGCTCGGTTTGCCTGGCGGCGATCTCGAACTGTCCCTGAAGCCTGTAAAGGCTGGTGGCCTTCACCGGTTGTCCGACAAGCGAACCGAACGCTGCATCCTCGGCGTCGGCTATGCTCTGCAGGTGTTCGCTGACCGTGGCGGCCGCTTTCTGAACCTCACCGGCGGCCCGCTGCGCAGCGGCGTATCTCCTTATGACCGCTTCGTTTGCGCGCTTTTCACCGCGGCGCCTGAGGTCGTGCAATCGTGCGATCATGTCACGATCTTTCATTGACGATCCCCCGCATGCGTTCGCGTGTCCTCTCGATGGTCTCGTGTGTAGCGGACGGCTGTCGCAGGAAGGTGTTGATGGTGTCGATCTTCGCCACCGCCTCGTCCGCCACCGCATCACTGCCCTTCTCGTATTCACCGACGCGCAGCAGCAATTCGACGTCGGCGTAGCGGGCGAGCAGCTCCCGCAAGCGGCCGGCATCCGACCGGTGCTCAGACGGCACCACCGTGTCCATGAGGCGGCTGCGGCTGCGCAGCACGTCGATGGCCGGGAAATGATTGCGCTGCGCCAGTTCGTTGGACAGAAAGACGTGACCGTCGAGAAGCGCCTGGATTTCTTCGGCAACCGGATCCAGCGTGCCATCGCCCTCCAGAAGAACGCTGTAGAGGCTTGTAATGGAGCCGACGCGGCCAGGCCCTGAGCGCTCGAGTAATCGGGGCAGAACTGCAAAAAGCGAAGACGGAAAACCGCGACGCGTCGGTGGCTCGCCTGAAGCGAGGCCAATCTCGCGCTGCGCACGGGCAAACCGCGTTATGTTGTCCATTGCCAGCAACACATGCTTGCCCTGGTCGCGAAAATATTCGGCAATGCTGGTTGCCACATAGGCGGCCTTGACGCGCTCGATCGCCGGCCGGTCGGACGTCGCGACGACGATGATTGCCCGCGCCAGCCCTTCCGGCCCGAGCTGATGCTCGATGAATTCGCGCACCTCACGTCCGCGTTCGCCGACAAGAGCAACCACGGAAACATCTGCGTCCGTGCCGCTGACGATATCCGAAAGCAGGATCGACTTGCCGACACCAGGCTCGCCGAAGATGCCGACGCGCTGCCCCCGCGCGCAGGTGAGAAGCCCATCGAGGGCGCGGATCCCGAGCTGGATAGGCTCGGAAATCAAACTGCGCTCCAGCGGAGATGGCGGATAGGCATTGACCGGATAGCTGCCGGTAATGCCACCCGGCGAAAGCGGCTTGCCATCCAATGGCTCGCCGAACGCGTTGATCACCCGACCAAGCAGGCCGGGCCCGACGGAAACCGTTTGGGTCTTTCCGGTCGCAATAACCTCCGTGAGGCTTGAAAGGCCGGTGAGATCGCCAAGCGGAACAAGGATCGCCATGTCGTCCATGAGCCCGACGACTTCCGCCTTGGTCGCCGTGCCGGTCCTGGGATCGACGAGTTCGCATATCTCGCCGATCCGAACCTCCTCCACCGTCGCATGAATGACCGTGCCGGTCGCTCGCCGTACACGCCCTTTCCTGGGTCGGCTGGCATCGTCACGCAGACCGGAACGCAGGTTCGGGACGATCGATGCGAGGCGGCTCTCGATCTCGGTGGCGGGACTTGTCATGCCGGCGCCTCGGCATTTGATGAAATCGCAGCGGCAAAGGCATTGAGCTGTGCGTCGATGCTGGCGTCAATGACGGCAATATCGGTCAATAGGATGCAGGCGCCCCTCGCGAGCGTATCATCCGCATCGATCTCGACCGTCATGCCCAAGTCACTCTCGCGCAGGACCACGTACAGTTCGTCGCGAACTTTGTTAACGGAAGCGGGATGAAGTCGGACCTTCAGATATTTGGCGCGGCGAATTTCAGCGACCGCCTGCCTGGCCGCCTTGGCGACAAGCATGCTGACGTCGAATTCTCCCAGCACTCGCCTGACGACATCGAGGGCAAGATTGATGATTTCGGCTTCCAGCCCACCAAGATAGCGATCTACCTTGACCGCGGTCTCGCTCACCAAACGCGCGGCATCCGCGTCGCCTTGCGCCTTGCCATCTTCGTAGCCCTGCGCATATTCGGCCGCATAGGCTCGCCGAGCGGCGTCACGCAACTGCTGCGCATCACGCCTGGCTTCGTCGAGAAAGGCGTGCCCATCTTGCCAGGCGCGTGCCTCAGCAGCGCGCAGAATCCGGCCTTTAGGACGCCTCGGCGCACCAGTGGTCGCTTTACCCGGTTCGACCATCTCGTCTAACTCATCGCCCGTCGAACGATCGCCGGACCAGCTTCGGCAAATGGTGCGGCTGTCGCCTGGTCAACAAGCTCGTGCGGCATCAGCTTGAGGCGAACCCGCATGCTCGTATCGCCGGGCATCGCCTGACACCAGGCGCCAAGGCAGCTCAAGCCGTCGGCATAGACACGACGATGGATATCTTCCAGGGGCTCCAACGGCTGCACCGGACCGGCCAGATCGCGGTTGGCGACGGCGATAGCGCAGAGATCCGCGCCGAGTGCCGCCTGCAAGGCGGCCGCCTCGCGTCCATCAATGACGGCGGCCAGACTGCCGGCCCAGTAGATCGCGCCCGCGCGAAGCGCAAGTTCCTCCAACTCCACACCCGTCGACAAAGCGATCGCCCGGTCCACCTCGTCGGCGGGCTCGTCGGAAACTGCGCGAGTGAGTCCATAATGGTCGAGCAGAAGCTTCGACAATCGCTCATGCAGGCGCTGCGACTGTAGCATACGCTCGCAGGCAGCCTCGCCGATCATGCCGTCAAAGCACTGCGCCAGCCGGGCCGCATCCACATAGCCTGCAGGATTGGACATGAATGTCCACCATTCCGGGCTGGCAGTTTGCTTCGAGCCAGTCTGGATCATGTCTTCTTCACAGGCATTGCCGAAGCGTCGAGCGCATAGACACCGGGCCGTCGATACCACTGGACGTAAGCTAGCCGGGCAGCCAGGGCGAGTATGGCCGCCGTCATGCCGTAAAACAGCCACATCGCGGTGACGACGCTGTCCGGATGCAGCCAGAGGCCGAGGAATGTCGTGAAACCTGCCTCGACGGTTGCGTGCTCGGGGACTGCAGCGGTCACCGGAATGAGCGTGACGGATACATTGTCATAGGTCAGCCCGGCGATGCCTTTGGCCACCAGCATCTTGACCTGCGGGATCAGCTCATTCATCGGAACGGATGCGCGATGCCGGATGAAGACGGAGGCGGACGATGGCACCAGTCGCTGTCTCAGCGGATCGTTTTCGGGCAATACGAGATGAACGCGTGCGGAAAGCACGCCGTCGATGTCCGAAATCGTCTGCGACAGTTCCTGGCTTAGGCCATAGATCATCGTCGCCCGCTCTTCGACCGGCGAGGATACAAGCCCGTCTCGCTTGAACACGTCGCCGAGCGTCTGGAATTCCTGTTTGGGCAATCCGCTTTCGTCGAGAATCGCCATGGCTTCGGCGAAACGGTCCTTCTGTACGGAAACCGTCATTTTGCCGTCCTTGCCGGCCTCGCGTTGGGCCGGAATCCCGTGACGCATCAGCGTGGCCACGATCTCGTTGGCCTGCCGCTGGTTGAGGTTGAAATACAGCTCAACCGAGCACGCCTGGAGCACAAGCATGCCCACCACAACGAGCGCGACGCGGCACCGGACGCCGCATCGATTCAATAGTGTTGACCGCCGCGGCAAGGATAGCGTGTGCACGAACACTCCGTAGGCTTACTGTTGCTTGATCAGCGTGCTGGTGGATGACGTGACGGCCGTCACGCTGCTCGTGACCACCTCGAGATTGGCGGCTGCCCACATCACCGAAATGGATCGTTCGAGGAGTTGCTCGGCATTCTTTGCGGTGGCGTTTTCGCCTTCCTTGGCTGATGGGGCGGTCTTGCCGGCGCCATCCTGCATGGCGGCCGTTTCAGCATTCGCTGGGGCATTTGCCTGGCCAAGGGCCTTCTGGACCTGCTGCATGGTTCCTTCCAGCGACTGAACCGCAGAGCCGAACAATGCCGACGGATCCTCAAACGCCCCGCCCCCTGCCTTTTCCACCTCGGCCAGATAGTCGAACAGCTTGTGTTCGGCGACCGGTTCGGTCCTTTCCAGTTTGGAGGATTGTCCGGCCATTGCCGGACTGGCTCCTGAAGATGCCTGCGCCACCTGCTGGCCTGCCCGTGTAGCGACATCACCGCGTTCAGGCATCGTAACCTTTGCGGCATCGTGCTTTTCCTGATTGGCACCCACCATTCGGTTACCCGGCTGCGCTGCCGTGCCGGCGGTGATCTGCTGCTGCGAAGCTATGCTGGTGGTCAAGTTTGCCAGTGTAGCTTCCAGGGCTCCAATCGGCGCGATTTGCATGAACCTGCCCTCCTGCTTCCTTAGTTCGGTTTGCCGGAGGGAACATTCTGCGCCTCCGCCTGCCTTCCGCGGAAAACGCGGACCGGAACAACTTTGCCATCATCCTGCTTCGTGCTCGGCGCCGCAGGAACTCCCAGCGTTTTCCTGACAAGTTCAACGTAGGACGGCGGCCCCGATACCGAGACAACATCGTCTTGCTTGGACACGTTTATAGGAAACTTCGGGTCGATGACCCCCAGCCGCGAAAGCCGATCTTCCGCACTGGCAGCCATATTGGCATCAAGCGGGATCATTTCCGTCCGGACTTCAGCTTCGGTCGCGACGTTCATGACGATACCGTCGAAATGCCAGACCAACCCATATCGATTGCAGATCTCTTGCAGAAACTCGCGGGCCGTTCCAACCGGCATGCCGGCGCTTAAACGCCCCTTGACGAGTTTGCTGACACGCATGGGCGTCCGCATGTTGCGGCCTAGCTCGACCAGCGCGTCGGTCACCGACTGATCGACGGTGATATAGCTGTACGGGCCGGCAGGCCACCGCGGTTCGGCGGCGTTGGCCTGCGACGAGGCAAGGAACGCCAGGATCGTCGAAAGACCGCAAGCAAAGAAAGCAGCCCTGGCTCCCGAGCACCGATCCGCATGGCAGGTATCGCGTCCCGTCAAAATCGGTCCTATCGCAAAGGGACGCACGAGCGATGGCCCGCGTCGCTTGTTTCATGGTTTATCCGCCGATTCACTCTATCGTGCGCATCGCAGAATTGGAAGTCCAATTGGATTGAGCATGAGCATTTGGTGCCAAATGTTGCGAACCGTCCGCAAAGCGATATGGTGCGCGCTGGAATCAGGTGATCGCCGGCTGAACGCCTGGATGCAGAAGGGATCGTTCTTGGTGGCGGCAATCATGATCCGGCTTGCGAACTTGCCTGTCCCCGTCAGCGTTGCGGAACGCAAAGTCCTGGTCAGCCCGCGCTTTATCCGGAGATTGTGCGCATCAGTTCTGATAGCTGCCACATTGATTGCCGCCATGGCGCCGGCCCAGGCCCAATCGAATAGCGGTTATGACCCACGAAGCTGGACTTATGATCCGGCAAGAAATGTGCTGGTCTCGCCTGCCGCTCCCGACCAGACTTCGGATGGAGAAATCCGGCCCGAGTGGTCGGCAATCCCTAGGGAGATCGTGCGTTTCAGCGAGTCTCAACCGAAGGGATCGATCGTGATCAACACCACGGAGCGGCGGCTTTACTACATCCTGGGGAACGGCCGGGCACTGCGATACACGGTGGGCGTTGGAAAAGAGGGATTGGAGTGGTCCGGCCGCGCCACGATTTCGAGCAAAAAGAACTGGCCAGATTGGCGGCCGCCGGCCGAAATGCGATCCAGAGAAGCAGCAAAAGGCCGCTTCCTGCCCGCGCATGTCGAGGGAGGACCGAACAATCCATTGGGCGCGCGAGCATTGTATATCGGCAACACCCTTTATCGCGTCCACGGCACCAACCAGCCATGGACCGTCGGACAGGCCAACTCCTCCGGTTGCATTCGCATGACCAACGAGGATGTCATCGATCTTTATGACCGAGTGAAGATCGGTGCCCAGATCATTGTACGGCATTGATGGTTCGACGCACCCTCCCCGAAAGCCCGCAAATGAGTGACCTGCCGTCGTGATACCTTTCAACATCAAGCAGCTCGAAACCTTTCTCCTGGTGGCCACCTTTGGAAGCTTTCGAAAGGCGGCGGAACGCCTGAACACCACGCAGCCGGCGGTGTCCACCCGAATTGCCGGGTTGGAGGAAGCGCTTGGTGCCAAGCTGTTCGAGCGGCAGAGCAGCACGGTCAGGCTGACCGCCGAGGGACAACGGCTGCTACCACCTGCCCAACGGGTTCTGCGCGTAGCGGAGCGGCTGCAACTGATGGCCAGCTCTCTTTCAGAGACTTCAGATACGACGAGGGTGTTGAGGCTTGGGGTTGCCGAAACGATCGTGCACACTTGGCTGCCGGATTTCCTCAAGGCGCTGAAAGCAAATTATCCGCTTGTCGAGACCGATATCGTCGTCGATGCAACGACGACCCTTCGCAACGAACTCATGTCACACCGGCTCGATCTTGCGGTGCTGATGGGCCCTGTCTTGGAGTACAGCATCGAGAATATCGATATGCCGTCGTTTCCTCTTGTTTGGGTCTGCTCGCCGCAATTGGAATTGCCCAACCGACGCAAGGTGACGCTCAACGACCTGATGCAGTTTCCAATCATCAGCTACGCGCGCACCACGCGACCCTATAGCGAACTTTACCGCAAGCTCACCGGCGAATTCGAAGAAACGCCGCGCATTTTTCCGGCCAATTCGCTGGCCGCTTCCATAAAGATGACGCTCAACGGAATTGGAATAGCCTCGCTGCCTGAGGGAGTCGTCCAAGACTATATTGCAAGCGGTAAACTGCGCGTCGTCGAATGCGAATGGCACCCGTCCGACCTGCAGTTTACCGCCTCCTACTCCTCCGAACCATCCAATCCGATTGCGGAGCGGGCGGCAAAGCTGGCCGCCTGTGTTGCGCATGCATATGCTGCGAGAACCGATAAGCTCAGGCCCGCAGTTTCTCAGCCGACGAAAGTGGCCGGCAGGTAGATGCGGTCGCCTGAGAAGATCACATCCGGGCTCAGGATATGATCCATATTGAGCACCACCGTCTCCGCCACATCCGCAGAATGGGTCTTGGCGATCAGGCGAATGCTGTCGCCATTCTGGACTTCGACCCACTGGTAGCCGTTTTTCTCCAACGTTGGATTCGTGCGGCCCTCAGGATTGCTGCTGCCGTCGGGGTGAGCCTCGACATTATCGCCGGAAACCCAGCCGCTATGGATGTCGCCGTCCGGCCCAAAACCTTCGACGGGTATCCAGGTCTCCCCTGACTGATCGGTCGAAGGCTTTGCGGTCTGCTCGACGAATGTCCCGGGTTGCAGAACCGTCACTACAGTCGAATCCTCGTCAGGCTGGGCCCGCAAATTCAGACCGTCATCGGCGACCACGACAAGTTGCGGGAAATCCTCCGGCGGGGTTTGCGGCTCATCCGGGACATCCGAAGGATCATCGGGTTGCTGGGACGATGCATCGCCATCCGGTTTTTTCGGATCGGGTGGAGGAGTCGTCTTCGCGCCTTCCCAAGGCTCCGCGAGCAGGGCGTCCAGTGAGAAAAGAAGCATCCCAACGCCGAAGGTGATGCCCAGAGTCCACCGGTCCCATGCAGCCCATCTTTTGTCGGACTTTTCCGCCGCCGCGATATCAGCATCGGTTCGCGGCACTGAACGGCGATTCATCCGGTCCGTCCTTATGGCCGATGCCCAGAATTCCGCGCAGCCGAAGGTGAACATGGTGCCGGCGACTGTGGCGATCGGCGCTGGCCAGGAGTGCACCGTATAGAATGCGCAGCCAAGCACATAGCCGGGTCCAGCCAGATATTCGGCCAGGTTTCGGATCACCGGTCTGCCGGTGAACGACTGCAGCATCGACTTCGTGCCATAGACGATGTTGCCGAGCGTGAACGTGCTGTTGACGACAAGATCCTTACCCTGGATCATCCCGGTCGCGGCACCTGGCGCTGCGGCAATGAATGTGGCTCCGCCGAGCGCGTTGAGGAATCGCCCGAACGGCTTGTGACTTGCGGTTGCGTTGGGGAAGAGCGCCTGCGCACCGAAAACGACGCCTCGCACGCCAAATGCCACCGCTCCGGCGGTGGCGGTCCAGGTTGGCGGCAGCGAGCTCCACAACATGACGGAGGTGGTCGACATGCCGCCAAAGGTGGCGAGTGCCTGAGTGTTTTCCCGCGTCCTGGCATGGCTGAGGGCCAGATCGACGCTGGTGGCCTGATCCGGCGTCATCGCCTTTTTATGGGTCGCCCGATAGGTGGTCAGCTGCAGCACGGAGAGGGCGTTCGTCTGATCCCCACTCATCCACTCGAACTGCTCAAGCGTGAACTTGCGGAACTGGCCGGGGCTCATTTCCCCGAACTGTTTTGGTGTCACCGCTTCGATCTGCGGCTGGGTCAGGGCTTCGGTGTGGTGGATCGTGAAGGCACCCCACTGATCGCGGTTCAGCACCGGAATCTGCTTCTCGCTCAGCCACGGCACCTGCTTGGGATCGAGCTTCGCCACGTCCACGGAATCGACCATGGTTTCGGGGATCGCCGGAACCTGGGGCTCGGTGAGGTTCTTCAGCAATCCGGCCTCGCCCAGATCCTTGAATTGCTGTGACGTGAACTTCGCAACCTGGCCGGGCTTGAACCATGGAACCTGGCGCGCTTCCAACTTCGACACGTCAACGAGCTCGATCTTGTCTCCTTTTATCACCCGCAACTGTGGTTTCGTCAGGTGAGGCGTCAAACCGGCTTTGCCGACATCCCGGAACTGCTGGTCGGTCACATTCCGGAAATGGCCCTCGGTCAGCCAAGGAATCTGTTTCCCGTCGAGGCCCGCGATGTTGACCTGACCTATCTTTGCCTTCGGGATGCCGCGCAGTTGGCTCTTGGTCAGATAGGGCAGCAAGCCGGCCTGATCCATGTCGCGGAACTGCTGTTCCGTCAGCTTGGCCACCTGCTCGCGCTTAAGCCAGGGAATCTGGGTCGGCTGGAAATCGCCCATGACGAGATCTGGCACCTGGTCAAGCGGGGTCGCTCTGACGCCATCTCGGGTGAGCGGTCCGTTGTTCGGAGCGGATTGGCCCTTGTTTGCTGGTGCGGGACGGCGAGTTTCAGCCGGGAGATGGGAACCCGTGGACGCGTAGTGGTCGTATCGCTCATCAGCGTAGCGGCCATAAAACTCCCCGTACGTTCCGTCCGCAGCGCTCGGCTGCTTGTCCGTGAATAGCGTCCCCATTTCCTCAACGGCTTGCGATCGACCAATCTCGCCAGCCTTGAACCGGGCGAATATATCGGCCTGGGCCGAATTCCACTCGGCGCCGAGGATAGCAGCAGGCTTGCCGCTGTTAACCGCAAGCTCGTCGGCAGCAGCATATTGAACAAATGCAGCTTCGCCCTCGACGTTCAAATAGGCTGAGACCACGGCATCCTTATATGCCTGCCGATCTGGAAAATTGTCGGGATGAAGCTCGATTTTAGCGTCCGCAACGTGGGACAACTCGTGGCCGAGCATGTCGACGAATTCGGCAAGTACGATATCGCTGTCCGCATCGGCTGCGCGGAATGTCTCAGCATCGACAAAGACTACTCCCACGTCGCGGACGTATTGGGATCCAGTCGCCGTCAGATCGTCGCCGGAGTTGGCGTCGAAAATCCGGAGGTCGTGCCGCGCCGGGTTGACGATGCGTACGCCTTTCGCGTGAGCGCCGCGCAGGAGTTCCATCAGCGTCGGCGACCGGCTGAGCTGATCTGTAAGATTGGCCTTGGTGACTTCCGGCATGCCGAGGTTCTGATGGAGCATGTCGTCGAGCAGGCTCGCCGCCTCCTGGCGGTTGGCCGCGATTTCGGCCTGCGTCAGCGGCTTGGCGAATGACCGGCCCAATGACCCATCTGCTGCAAAATCCTGCCCATTCCGCACCGGCCTTGGCGCCGGACTGCGGGGAGCGATCGGGCCCTCGCCAGCCGGCGGCAAGCCGTTTGCCGGCGGCGAATTGTGCAGCTCGAGCAGCCGGTTGAGGTAGTGGGCCTGCGTGGGCGTCAGTTCGCCGCGGGCCTGCTGATCCAGCTGTTGCCGCAATGCTTTCCATGCTGGCTTGCCCATCCAGTCGGGCCGTCCGCCGGTGGTGGCGAGTTGGTCCGGATATGGCGCCACGCCCAATTCCGGGAACACATCCAACACGCGCTGACCAGCGAACTTTAAATCGCCGTGCGGCGATGCAGCAACCTCGGCGAGATAGGCGTCGAGATGCTGCAGGACGTCCGGCGTCAGCCGCCCATCCGAAATCTCCAGCGCAGAGAAAACCTTTTGCGCGCCTTCGGAGGATCCGGGGTGCGCGCGGGCGGTACGGGTATGCGGCACCAGGTCCTTCCTCACCGTGCCGAGTTCTACCGTCGTTACCGGCCATTGCCCAAAGTTCACGGCGAGACCGGCGCCGTGGTCCGTGCGATCCAGGCGGTTGAGCGGCCCGGCGCCCGTCTCGCGCGGAACGCCCTCGAAGGCAGGGCTACCGCGCCAGGGTTCCTTGCCGCCTCCGAAGGGCGGAATGACGTTGTAGTTCCGGTAGAGGAGACGATCCTCGAAACCGGGCACCTTGCCTTCGGAGCTATAGTGGCTGGCACCACCTCTCGTAGCTTCTTCCCAGAAGGAGGCTGCCCTTTGGCTCAGCGGGCCAGGCTCCCTGTGCGTATATCCCGGCCGGCCGCCTTCGCCACCGAGATAGAGCAGCGTGCGTTTGACGTAGGCCCCACTCACAGAGAACCCAAAGATGGATATGGAAACGCCAGCGGCGTTTTCTTTCTGGAACGTGTTCTTCGACAGCATCGGCGCCGATGCGACCCACTGGGCGGAGGGAGCCGCCGCATCGTCATAAGCGAAATTCGGCCGGAATCCATTGGCGAAGAGTTTATGGCCTTTTGCGTCATTGGGGTGGACGGGAAGAAGAAAGCCAGTGCCGTCCGGACCGTTGTTCTTCAGGCTGAGTTCTCCATAGACCTGCCGGCTGGGCAGCGGCACCTTAATGCCGAGCATCGATCGGCCGAGGCCAACTGTATTGGTGGCCATATCGTTCAGAACGGGTCCACCCAAGACATTGGTTTCGTGTTCCTGCAAGAACCAGGAAACGGTCGCGCGGTCGGACCGCCAGACCCCTTGTGCATCCGTGAAGAATGTCGGGACGCGCCACGAACTCGCCTTGTCGACATCCAGCAACCGCTCCAGCAGGACAGGCACCTCGCTGTTGATTTCGGTCCCGGCCTTGGGCTTGCTTGGGGGCAGCGCGTTCTCCAAGGCGCGGGCGAGCGATTGGACCGCGGGGTCCGCGGACTTCTGCTGGTTGGCGGCGTAACCGCGCATCTCTCGCCAAAGATACGGTGTCCAGGTCTCGTGGCCGGACAGAACCTTCGCATTGTAGCGGCCTTCCGGCGAAAGCTTGCCGGCGGGTTTGAACGAGGACTCCGGCTGAAGCTTCGGACCGTAGACCCACGTGCTGCCGCTGTCGGCCTCCAGGACTTGCATGAGCGCATCCTGCTGCGCGGCGGTCACGGCCTTCCCGGGCTTCGTGGCGCGCCCCTTGAAAAACGGCGAGGCGGCATTTGCCGCGGCGGCAAGGTTCGGATCGGTGGAGCCTGACGCAGCCTTGAGGTAATCGCCGACGATGCCACGGCCGGCGTCGGTCCAGCCGGCTTCTCCTGGCAGCGCCCCGGCGGTAAGGAACTGCTCGCCGCGCGGCAGCCTGCCGTCCGACGACAGGCCGAGTTGATCGATCACTTCTCCTGGCGACAGATGCGGCAGCTTGCCCTGAGCGCTGAACACCTGGAGGGTCGTCAAGCCGTTCATCGAAAGCTGGCCGACCGGCTTGGAGCCGGTGAACGGACTGTTCCGGTCGGCGTTGAGCATTTCGCCAAGCGCATGATGCTGAGCCTGCGTCATTGCCGTGCCGGACTGAGGCAAGCCCCTGCCCCCGAGTTGCACTCTGGTCATGGTCACCGCATTGCGGACGACAGGATCGCTGGAACCTTCGAGGGAATGGAGGTAGTCGCCGACGAGTTCCACCTGCTCGGGCATCCAGGTCGGCGCGGGCGTCGCCGCATCGTCGGGAAGCGCCGGCAAGGTCGCGGCCAGGGTCTCGCCCAGCGCCGAGCGATGGCTGACTTCCGGATTGTCGGCAGGATCGAACGTATGGACTTCTCGTGCCGGCGTGTTGACCCTGAGCTGGCCGTTCGGTGTGGTTATGGACCCGCGCTTGGCGCGTTCGACGGTCGGGCCGGAACTGAGGTAGCCGGCATCCGTCGCATGCTCGCCCGGCAGGACGGTGTCGCGGGTCATGCTCGCCTGTGGGCCGGCCACGATGACCTTGGCCGGCAGATATTCGCCGCCGGCCTCGACATAGATGTCCTGTCCGGCGGTGACGCCGTCCTGCGGAACCGGCCGGTGATAGATGCTGTCGACCAACTCACCGAGCTTCGGATAGTCATAGCGGGGTTCAGTATTCAGGTAACGCGTGCCGATGCGCCGCAGGCCGGCTTTGACGGCATTGAACGTCTGCCCGAAGCTGTACGGGTTTGACGAGAAATTGTTGATGATCGGCGTGCCGTCGGGCCGAGCCGGACTGGGATGCCCGGTTTCCGTCACGGCCGGCGGCTGCGTGCGGGCGTTCGGATCGGCTGTCCAGCGGCCGTCGGCGCCGAGATAAAGCACCGGCAAGGAAGGGTCGAGCTCGACAGGAGCCGGCACCGGCTCCGGCGCGGCCGTGATCGCCTTGGGTTCGGGTATGGCGACAACCCTCTGCCCTTCCGGTAGGTTGAAATCGACGAGCATCTCGCCGGTATGGCGGTTGCCGAAAGTGTAGCGCATCAATGGGCGGGTGCCTTCCGCCCCGCGTGTTTCCGTCTCGGACTGGAGCAGGAGCTTGTCCGGGGTGGCCAGCACGGCCGGGTCAGAAGGGCGTGCGCCGTCGAGGTAGCCCGTCTGCTGCGGATCCTTGCCGCTGGTGTAGACGTATTCCGCGGGATTTGGGCTTGGCATGCCGGTGAACGTCTTGGTCGCCGGGTCCCAGACGAGCCGCAAGCCGCTCTCGGCCGGGCGCGTCGTTCCGTCGCCGCGGACCGGCGGAACCACAATCGGATCGCCGTCGGCGGGGGGGCGCACATTCTGCTCACGCGCTCCCTGGGCGTCTCGGTCGCTGGCATTCTCGGGATCGCCGCGCTCGCCCGGGGCGCTCGGCCCTTCATCGTGGACGTTGATAACCGTCCCCTCGACGACGGGGTGGCTGGGATCGTGGAAGACCAGCTTGTCGGTCGGGCGATAGACGCCGTCGGGCCCCTGCTCATGCACGACCATCGGCCGCGACGGCTGGCCGCCGCCTGATGGATCATCGTTGCCGCCCGTGGGTGGCGGCGGGTTCGGACCGTCTGACTCGCCGGCCGGCAGCGCCCGTGGACCGGGTGGACTGTTAGCCCCTCCCGTGTTGTCAAAACCGTTCCGGGCACCGAAGCCAGGTCCCTGCTGGCCGGACGTTTCGCCGACCACGTCGCCATCGATGATGATCTCATCTGGATCCGGCATGACCTGTTCGCCGGTAGGCCTGTAGACACCGTCGGGGCCCATCTCGTAGACGGCCCGCGGTTGCGGCCCCGAATCCGGTCCGCCAGGAAAAGTTCCGCTCCGTGTACCGCCCGTTCCAGGCATGTTGTACAACAGCGAGCGGCCGCCCAGGCCTGTGCCGACAGTGCCGACGCCTATGCCCACGACTGCGTTCGCGAGCTCGAGCAGGGACATCTCGCCGCCATGCGCCGCGAGATCTTCCACCGATTTGCCGAGCAACGGAACACCGGTAACCACGGCGCCGGCATCGAGGCGCCACGCAGCGGTGGTCAGCCTGTTGCCGCCTTGCATAAACTCCGAGACCTTACCGGCATAAGAGGCCTCCTTTACGTTCACCTGGAATCTGCCGATGCCCCAGCTGGCATCCTTCATGCGGGTCATCCCGAAGCCGCCCGCGAAAGCCTGGGATCTGGACAGGCTTGTCTTTGCCAAGCCGAATGTTCGCAGGGCACCCGCGCCCACGGGCAGGAATGCGGTTACGCCGGTCGCGACATTCCAGGCCGACTGGCTGTCGAAGTCGCCGCCCTGCAGGAGGTGATCACCCTCTTTGATCAGAGCCTTGCCGCCAAGGATTGAACCGGAGCCGATCGCGATGGGAATCGCCCATTGACCGCCCGGCACGAACGAGACGATGGTGGAGACACCGGCGACGATGCCAAGGCCGATGTCGGTAGCCTTGTCCCAGAAATCCACCTTGCGCGCGTCGGCCACTTCCAATTCGTCGAGCGAAAAACCATCCTCGCCGAGCGACATGTCGCCGCCCTTGGCCATGACCAGATTGCCCTTCTCGCTGAAGATGCGGTTCTCGTGCTGGAATTCATCGAAGGTGCTGTAATATTTACCAGAACTGTCGACATAGCCGATTTCGTCGCCGCCGCTCTTGATCGCGAACAAAGCCGTCGTCGATTCCTTCCCGCCGTCGAGGGAGAACACCGGCACGATCTTGACCTCGGCGTCGTTGCCGGCGCGGTCGGTGATTTCTTCGGTGACCTTTCGGACGTCTTCACTCGGCGCGTCGAGCCCGAGGGTCTGACCAACGGCAGTGCTGAGTTGGTCCGGCGTATATGTCTCGTATTCGCCGGTGTAGCCGGCCTCGTAGAGGTTCTCGAACTGGACCTGATATCCAGCCAGCGCCTGGTCCTTGTGTTCTTCAAAATACTCGTACTTGAGTTTCGCCTCGTGCTCGGCGGAACCGTATTCGAGAAGCTTGGGGTGGCTTGCGGAAAAAGCGTACCAGTCGCGCCCAGCCACCATCGCCGGCCGCACGTTTTCTTCCCAGTCCTCCAATTGGTTCTTTTCGGTCTCCGCCTGGCCTCGATCGATTTCCGCGGCCGCGACTTCGGGGTGCACCCACAGCTTCTGGCCGTCCATCTCGATCTGGACCCACTTGCCGCTGTCGCCGATTGCGCCCGCGGCAACTTCCGGCGCGACCCACAGGTCGCGGCCGTTCACCGTGATCTTCACCGCCGTCTCGCCCGGCTTGAGCGTGCCAGCGGGCGCCTCTACGGTTCCCGGCCCGTAGTCGGTGATCGCCTGGTCGCGTGCCGTCGTCGCGTCGACGAGCGCCGTCTTCGCATCTCTCAGCCCGGCATCAAGCTGATCGACCTGCACGCCGACAATCTTCGACTTGGCCGCGTCCAGCGCCGATTGCGATCCCGTGCCGTTGGGTGTGCATACCGGCGCCGACGATATGTCCTGCGTCGAGGCCAGCATCTCCTGCCACTGCTTGTTCAGTGGATCGTTACGGAAATCTTCCCTGATACCCTCGTCGTTGAGGTCGTATGTCAGGGCAGATTTATGTACGTTCGTGTCATCACCGTTCTCGTCGGTGAAGGTGTCGTTCTCATAGACGGTAACGACATAGAGCTGACCGTTCTCCTCTACTATGTCCTGCGATTTTATCTTGCCGGTAAACTCGCCACGTCCATTGGTATATCCTTCCCAATCGAAATGGTGCGGGTTCCTTTCCTGCGCCTGCGCAAGCAGTTGCTGCTTGAGAGGCTCCATGGTTACGGCAAGATCCGCCGCCTCTGCCTGTGCAACCCCATACTCCTGATATGACTCGGCCAGCGTCACCTGATTGGCCGCGGCCCCCTGGAGCGTTTGCAGACCTTCAAGCCGCTCTTCGATGGCCGTGTATTCGGGGCTTCCAGGTTTGGCATCGGTAAGCTTCAGCTCCAGCTCGGTCGAGCTGATCATTAGGTCGATCGTGGCCTTGTTGCCGTTGGCGGTGTGTAGCGAAAGGTTTGTAAAGAGCTCGGCGACCTCCGCGTGCGCGGCCTTTCCTTGCTGGTTGGTTTCCTCGGCGCTGGGACCATCCGGGCTGCGGACAGCCGTCTGGTTGGGATCGCTGAGCGTCGGCAGGTCTGCCTGTTTGTCGATCGCTTCGAGAAGTGACGTCTGGCCCTGCTCGTATTCGGCCCGGGCAGTGCTGGCGCTTTCGAGCGCGTTATTGGCGAGGGTCAACCGGTCTTGCGCATCTGCCAGCGTGCCCTTCGGCTCAGGCGGCCTCCAATCCAGTCCATAAGGCGCCAACGCCTCGTCGAGCGTTGACTCGGCACCCTCCATGGCGTTCTTGAACTCAGGGTCCAGCGCATAAACATCGAGCTGTGCCGCGATCTGCTGGGACTTTGCTTGTGCCTCGCCGAGGTTCGCAATCGCCACGTTCTCGGCTGCGATCGCCATGGCTACCTCCGGGTCGAACCATTTCCAGCTCCCGTCGACCAGCAACGGCACCCACTTCCCGCCTGAAGGAGCGGTGGGGGACGGTGGATCCCCGTATGGGCCAACCGACGTAGGACCACCGTCGAGAGTCGCGCCCGTTGCGTCCTGTCCCGGACCATATTGTTCCATTGCAGCGACCACGGCCTGCTGCTTTTCAAGCGCCTCCGTGGTCAGCTCTGGCGTCGCCCCGCCGAATATGCCGTCCAGCGTCGTCTTGACGACCAGATCCTCCTTCGCCTGCTCCGGATCACTGCCGTTCGGATTGATGGAAAGCAGCAGTTTGGCCAGCGCCTGTTGTGCGGTGCCGGCCGCGATATCCGTGACGGCGCCGGTCGTATCGTTGGTCAGCGTGATCTTGCCGTCTGGCGACGTGGTCAGCGTGTAGCCATTAAACGTCACATTGACGGTGGTCTTGGTAGCATCCTCGATCACCACCGTCTCTCCCGGATGAATAAGGTCGGGGTCGCGCGGAGAGGTGAACAGCTCCGGATTGCTTTCGGCGAGATCCTCCAGCGTCACACCATGCGCCTCGGCGATGTCGCTCAGATTGTCACCGGGTTGGACCTCGTAATCGATCGGCTCGCCGTCCCCCAGCTTCTCGACGATGGTCTCGGTGCGCCGGCCGTCCTTGTCGAAGACGATCGTCGTCTCGGTGTTGTTCTTGGGATCGACGATGGTGGTGGTCTGCTCGCCGGTCTCGGTGTTGCGCTCGGTATGGCTGGTCCTGCCGTTGCCGTCGACCGTATCCGTCGTCTCGGTATTCCCATCGACGGTCGTCACCGAAGTCGAACCGTGCTGGTAGTCGTTGTTGTAGGTGACCGTGTTGCCGGTCTCCGGATCGGTGACGACGATCTGCAGGGTTTCGCCTGGGTCGCCGCCCTGCGTGACCTCGAGGCCTGCCGCGTTCAACTCGGCGATCACCTGCTCGGGCGTGAGATTGCTCGCCTCGGCGATTTCTTCGAAGCTCTTGCCTTCGGCAAGCTGTTCCTGGATCGATGGCGCGCCCGAGCCGTCCGCTGCCTGCGAATGCGCCAGGATGGTTTCCTCGCCGCCTGGACCCGTGACCGTGGTTACCGGCAATGCGGGGCCGCCGGCGGGCGTCACCGTCTCCACGGTCGACCCATTCGGCAGGTTCTTGGTGACGGTGACGGCACCGTCTCCGTTGGTTTCGGTGGTTGTGGTTATACGAGTTTGGGGATTCGTCGTGCGTTCGGTGACTGAGCCGTCGCCGAGATCGTCGACGAACTTGGTCGTGATCGCGCCTGTCGCCGCGTCGACACTGGTGGTTTCCTTGCGGCCGAGATCGTCACGGATCGGCGAGGAGGTCGCGTGTCCGTCGGGACCCGTCACTTCGGTGTAGTAGCCGCCGTGGTGATAGTCCTGGTTTTCGGTGATCGTGCGGCCGTTGCCGTCTTTGATCACCACCATACGGGTGTCGCCGTTGGCATGTTCGGTCGCCGTCGCCGTCATTTTGTCGACATTCAGAGCCGCCACCACCTGCTCGGGAGACATGTTCCGCTCGTGGGCGATGTTGTCGATACTTTTGCCGCCCTCGATCGCATTGAGAATGTCATTCGCCGTGGCGACGTCCGGTGAAACACCGCCGGCGTCGGGCTCACCACTGGTCAGCAGGAGGTTTGGCGTACCGCCGAAATTCTGCGTGGTGAAGAGCGCAGGCGCGGCAGTGGTGCCGCCGTTGCCGTTTGCCGCGGTGACTGCGGCAGGCAGCTCCGGTCCTGGCTGCGCCGCCGGGGGCGTCGGCTGTGCCGTCGTCAGTTCCGCATTGACCTGCGTCAGCCGCTGGCGGGCGCTCGCGGCCGCGTCGGCCTCGCCCATCTTGTTGGCGAGCCGGATTTCATTGTGCAATTTCGTGGCTTCTGCCTGCAGCCGCGTAATCTGCTCGGCATTGGCCTTTGGGTCGACCCTGGGCGGCGGCGGGGGCTTGAGGGTGTTAATCGGGCGGATCATCAAACAACCTCCGGAGCCGGTCCAGTCCTGGTTCAGGCAGTCTGCCTGCCGTCAACGCCCCCGCGCCCGACAGTGGATGCCCGGGCCGCTTACCGGGGCGGCTTCCAATAAATGCCGAAAGCAGCGAGTTGCTCTTCCGACCGTTTTACTCGTTCTGCAGCATTCACTTCAGACTGCACAGCCGTCAGTGCCGCCAGAATTTCGACGGCAGCGAACGCCGGCGCCATGCTGCGAAAGAACGACTGCGAATTTGACGTAACGATGATTGTTTCCCGCGCGATCCGGGCCAGCGGCGACACGCTGCTATCGGTGATTGCCACCACGCCGACACTCTGCCTGGCCGACTGGCGCGCCACGTCGATCGTCGTGCGTTCATAAGGAGACATGCCCACAGCAAGGAGGACGTCGCCCGGTCCCGCACCCTGCAAGGCATCCAGACCATGTCCCCCCATCTCGCCGACAAGCGTCACCTTGCGGTCACCGCCAGCCAGAAACGACATGATGTGAACGAAGTGGTTCGCGACCGGATAACCGGAGCGCGAGCCGAGACCGAACAGATTGCGCGATCGTGCAAGGAGCTCGGCAGTGGCAACGAATTGTGAGGCATTGCCGTATTCACCTAGACTTGAAATCTGGGCCGCGAGCGTGTCGGCGACGACCCCTGCAATCGAACATGCCGGATCGCCGTCCTGCCCCATACCCTGTCGCGCCGGCTCACCGGTGCCTGTCTCACGCAGCGCGCGCGCATAAAGGCTGCGCATATCCTCGTAGCCTTCAAGGCCAAGCCATCGCGCCAACCGCATCATCGTGCTGTGCGAAACGCCGGCCTGGTGCGCCTGCTCGCGCATCGACATCAGTGCGACGTCCTTAGGATGATCCAGCACGAAACGCGCGGCGACCCGCAACTGCGGCGGCATATTCTCGAAGCGTTCGACCAACAGCTCCGCCAAAGGACCTTGTTCCATTCTAACATACCCCATTCACCCCGATGGCAGGTTACTCCCCGAATGGCGGCAATGCAACAGTTGGAACTGAAGTGGTTCATATATTCCAAGTGGACTTTCATTTTCGATCGCCCTGCCTTAAGCTGCATTTGCAACCTGCCGGATCGCTTCGACGTGATCCCGGAGTTTGTAACTTGAACGGCCCCTCAAGGAGACAATGATGGCTGCTACCCCTCCCATTACGTCCGGCTCTGCCGGGTCGCCGGAACAGAACCTGGACAAGATGATCAAGCATCAGGAGCGCATGTTTAGCCTCGAGATCACAAAAGAGATCGCGAAATCCCAACATGACATGCTGATGAGCACCGCTAGGACGCTCGGCCAGTCGGCTGAAAAGGCCTAAGGCGGGGATTCTCGAACCCTGCGCCGCCGCAAGCACCCGGCGGCGCACGTGCACGGCAAGAATGCTTCGACGCCGTTGTCAGGCTGCGTCTGAATTGTCATCGGCGGGAGATGAAGTGGCATGACCGCTAACTCTATCGGCAAATATTGGGATGCGGAGCCCGCGCGCCGGCTCCGATCGATTATCACCCACGCCCCAAGATCCGGACGTTCCATTGCGCTCAGCGTAACTCACGGATTTCACGCGGGCGCCCAACTCAGTCTGGTCGAGCCTCTGTATACTGTTGGCTCCAGCACGGAGTCCGACATTGTCCTCAGGGATGCTGGCATCGCGCCGGTCCACGCAAGGTTGCGGCGCAAGGGCAGCCAAATTGAAATTGAAGCCGTCGGCGGCGACGTCACACTCGCCACGGGCGAGATCATCCATGAAGGCCAAGGCAGCCGCTGCAAGCTGCCGCTCACGATAAGAATCGGCGATGCCCATTTCCGGCTGGTCAACCCAGAACGCCCGCCGAATCGCTGGTCCGTTTCTGATCGCCCCCTCCTGGTTGCAGGCAGCGTGCTCTTTGCCGTGTTCGCTGTTTCCGTCGCTGCGAATGGGTTCTCTTTCGCCAAGCCCGACATTGGCAAAAAGATATCCGCTCAAGACCGTGACCCGATCAGAGTGGCCTTTGCTGGCGAGACCGGGCAAAGTGTCCTGAACGATTCATCGCCAACGCAAATACCCAGTACTGCCGAAGCGGAAAGCCAGCTCAGGCTGCGCCTCGATCAATCTGGCATCAGCACTTTGGCTGTTCAGCGATCACCTGGACGGCTCGCGGTCTCGGGTATGATCCCCAATGACAAGGATGGTGCCTGGACCGAAACGCAATCCTGGTTCGACCAGACGTTCGGCGCGCACATTCCCCTCGTTTCCAATGTTATGATCGGCAACGCCGAGCAGGCTCCGCGCCTGAGACTGCAGGCGATCTGGTATGGCGAGCGGCCCTACGTCATCGCCGCCGACGGCGCACGCTATCATGAAGGTGCATTCACGAATGACGGCTGGACCATCAAGCACATTGGCGAGACGGAACTTCTCCTGACGAAGGGCGGCGCCACGGTCGCGCTGAAATATCCGTGAACCGCCGGCTTGAAGGGCCGCGATTCGATACGTCAAGGATCGATACAACCGGCCGCGAAGTGCGGCAGGCGGAAGGTGTGCGCGGTCAGGCGATCAACCGGCGGCGGATGAATGGCGTCGACAAAGCCGCCAGCCGTGCTCAGGGGACGACATCGGCCGCTGGTACGGAAAAGCCACAAAACGCGGAATTCCAGCCCTCTCAAGGCACGAGTAGCGAATCGCTCGACGAGGCACTCATCAACTTCGTCATGCCGGGTATTCCCGAGCCAGCCATCCTGCGTCGCTCAGTACCTATTCTCCAGCATTTTGTAACGCATCTGGTTCCCGGCCTTGAGGGTGGCGAGCAACTCAAGACACTTGCCAGAACGCTGATGGAGGATGAAATCGAGCGTCATCGCGATCTGCTTGGCCGGATACAGGAAGGAATCGAAACCTGACCGATCCGCGTGACACAGTGCATCTGCTGCATGTCTTGGGCTATCTCTACGGGTGTCACGGGCAGGCAAAGCGGGGCGCGGCATACCTGCTTATCGCTGCACAGCTGTCGCCGGGAAATGCCGGCGTCCTGCGGACACTGGCGCATCTGCTCATACTCGATGGCGAAGCGGACAAAGCGCTTGCCACGATTGCCAGGCTGGAGACATTGGAGGGAATGGACCACCCGACGCTAGCGTTGCTGAAGAGCCGCGCGTTGCTTGTAGCCGGCCGCAAGGCCGAGGCGCACAATGCCTTGCGAAACTTCCTATCGCGTCGAGCCGCCGAATGACGGTGTCGGAGCGACTTCTGCACTTCCTTGCCAAGCTGTCACGCCGCAGCGATCTGGTCATTGCCGTCCTGATGCTCGTCGCGGTGGTGATGATGCTCATTCCATTGCCGACTTTCCTCGTCGACATTCTCATCACCGCCAATATCGCCGTCAGCGTGCTTATCCTGCTGGCTTCGTTTTACGTTTCTCATCCGCTCCAGTTCTCGTCGCTGCCATCGGTCATCCTCATCGCTACCTTGTTCCGGCTGGCGATCACGATCACGACGACGCGATTGATCCTGCTTCAGGCCGACGCAGGCGAGATCGTTTCCGCCTTCGGTACATTCGTCGTCGGCGGCAGTATTGCGGTGGGCCTCGTCATTTTCCTGATCATAACCGTTGCGCAGTTCATCGTGGTTGCGCGGGGTGCGGAACGCGTTGCCGAGGTTGCCGCGCGCTTTACCCTCGATGCGCTGCCGGGCAAGCAGATGAGCATCGATGCGGAGTTGCGCAACGGAGACATCGATCAGGCGGAGGCACGCCGGCTGCGCCAGCAGCTTGAGCGTGAGAGCCAGCTGTTCGGCGCGATGGACGGCGCGATGAAATTCGTCAAAGGCGACGTCATCGCCGGCATTGTCATCATTCTGGTCAACCTGATCGGTGGTTTCGCGATCGGAACGCTGCAGCACGATATGTCGCTAGGGGACGCCGCCGCGACCTACTCACTGCTCACTGTGGGTGACGGGCTGGTTGCGCAGATACCGGCACTGCTCGTCGCTGTGGCCGCCGGTACGATGGTGACGCGCGTCGGCAGCTCGGACGGCACGAGCGACCTTGGCAGGCAAATAACCAGCCAGCTGCTGCGGGACTCCCGGGCGTTGGCACTCGCGGCGGTGATCATGGTCGGCCTTGCCATAGTGCCGGGCTTTCCGTCCATTGTATTCCTGATCCTTGGTGCCTGCTTCGGAGCGGGCGCCTATGCAATCAATCGCCGCACCGCCCGGGAATCCGAGCACAAAGGCATCGGCCAGATCGCCATGACCGAACAACCGGGACGTCCGGCGTCGCTTTCAGCAACGCCCGTCGGAACACTGCCTTCTTCATCCCGCATCGTCGTTCGCTTCGGAACCGACCTCGGGCGCTCGATCCCGGAACCCGAATTCGCCACGCTTGCCGATGGCGTGCGCCGCGAACTCTTCGGCGATCTCGGTGTCGATGTTCCCGCTATCGGCCTGCAGGTCGACGAGATGCTTTCAGCGAGAAGCATGCGGATCGATCTGGAGGGCGCACCCATCCTGGATACCGAAATCCCCGCCGAGCGCGTTCTTGTCGAAGCGGACCCAACGCATCTCGATCTGCTCGATGTGACTTACGAAAAAGGTTCTCCGATTGCCGGTCAGCGCAAATTCATGTGGGTCGATCATCGCCACATTTCGGCATTGAAGGAAGCCGGCTTCGTCTTCTCCACACCGGCGCAAACAGCGGCCAAATGGACCGGAAATGCACTTCGGCTCTATGCCGGCCATTTCGTCGGTATTCAGGAGACACGCAGGCTCCTGTCGGACATGGAGCCGGATTATGCGGATCTGGTCAGACAGGCGCAGGAGATCGTGCCGCTGCAGAAGATCGCGGAGGTGCTTCGGCGACTTGTCGGTGAAAACGTGCCGATCCGCAACCTGCGCCTGATCCTCGAAGCGCTGATCGAATGGGGACAACGCGAAGAGGACGTCGTTCTGCTTACGGAATATATCCGCACGTCCTTGAAACGCCAGATCAGCTTCCGCTTCGCTGGTCGTAACAACATCATCGCAGCCTATGTTCTGCAGCGCTCGGCCGAGGATATCCTGCGAAACGCGGTGCAAAGCACATCGACCGGCACGTTCCTGAACCTTTCGGATGACGATGCACAGGCATTGATCGCCGAAATCGAACGAGCCTTGTCGCAGAACGCCACCGATGTCTCACCGGTCGTCCTCGCGGCGATGGATGTACGCCGTCATATGCGAAGCCTGCTCACGCACAATGCCATCGAACTTCCGGTTCTGTCCTTTCAGGAACTCGCACAAGAATTCAACGTCCAGCCACTGGCGACGATAACCGGCCGCTCGGGCATAGCACGCAATGTCTCTCAGTCGCTGCCAGCAGCTCAGGCGAAAGCCGGACAAGAGGCAGCCTCATGATGTCGGCCGGGCGGATTGGGACAGTTGGGGAATCTACATGCTCAAGAGGGGAACGGCATGATAATCCACGATACCGCAGCAGGCGTTCGATCCGCCACTTTCGCCGGGCGGACGGCTATGCGCTGGCTCGCTATCGCGGCGGTTGGCGTCTTGCTGGCGTTTTTGTTCACACTTGCCGACACGATGGCACAAAACATATCGCCATTGCCGAGCAAGCCAACGGTCGACCTGCCGGTCGGGCAAGGACGCCTGCTGCGGTTCAATGAACCCGTCGAATCCGTCCTGATCGCGGACACCACGATCGCGGACCTTCAGGTCGTGTCGCCGGGAATGGTCTATGTCTTCGGCCTAAAGCCCGGCCTGACCAACCTCATTGCAATCACAGCCGATGAGCGGGTCGAGGCAACGGCCCAGTTCCGCGTCACCCCCGATGTCACGCCTGCCAATGAAGCGAAATACGCAATGCAACCGAACTCGGCGACAAATCTCTCGATTTTCGGAACCCGCATTGTTGCGACGGGCGAAGCACGAGGCGTCGAGGAGGCAACGGATGTCGACAACATCGCCCGCACGTTCTCGCCGCCGGAACAGCCGCCGCTGAACAACATGACCGTGCAGGGGTCGCAGCAGGTCAACATCCGGGTCCGCTTCGCCGAAGTCTCACGCACGGAGTTGCAATCATATGGCGTCGATTGGTCTGTCGGATACAGGAGCGGCGGCTTCGAATTCAACATGTTCCAGGACAATGGTGTGCCCTCCGGCACCGGGAATTTCGGTTTGAACATGGACCAGACGCATGGCATCAACTTCGAAATTCTCATCGAAGCGCTGCAACGCAACGGCATCGTCAAGATACTGGCCGAACCGAACCTGACGGCGATGACCGGTCAGACCGCAAGCTTTCTTGCCGGCGGCGAAATTCCGGTTCCGATTCCGCAAGGAACCGACGTCGTGACCGTTCAATACAAGCCCTTCGGCGTTTCCCTCGGGTTCACCCCTACGCTGATCGGCCGCAATCGGATTGCGCTCCATGTCCAGCCGGAAGTCAGTTCCTTGTCGGAAGCAGGCTCAGTAAGCGCCAACGGCTTCGCCATGCCGAGTTTCGTCGTGCGCAGGGCCGACACCACGGTCGAAGTGGCGAGCGGCCAGACCTTTGCGATCGCCGGTCTTTTCCAGCAGCGGACCTCGCGTAATCTGGAAAAGTTTCCGGTTCTCGGCGATGTGCCGGTCCTTGGCCCGCTTTTCCAGTCACAGCGTTTCCAGCGCGAAGAGACGGAACTGGTGATCCTGATCACGCCTTATCTGGTCGAGCCGGTGCGCGACAGTCTCGCGACGCCGCTCGATCGTCCGGCAGCCAAACGCCACAGCCGGAAGCGCGCCAATGACGCGGCGGCGATGGGCCTGATCATCAAGTAGTGGGAACCGAACATGACATTTCGCATCGCTTTGTGCTCTGTTTCGGTGCTGCTTCTGGCCGGCTGCGTGAACAGCCCGCAACAGCCGCAGGAATATTCTCCCGGCTACAGCTATGTTTCGACCGACACCGGCGGCTCCGAGAAGGGCGTCGGCGGTTCCGTCCTTGCTCCCAATGCATGTCTGAACGAACCGGCCGATGACGACCGTTCTGCCGCTGCGACCGATCTGACGATCGTCTCCGGCGTCGGCTCGCACCTGCCGTCCGGCTGCGCCAACGCCTACAACCTTCAACGCATGGCCGAAAGCCAGCGCGACCTCGTCGAGGGCCGGCGCATGGGGGCGGCGGCGGCCGCACCGACTGCAAATGCCGCCCGGCGCTACCTCAATGGCGAAGAGGCTCCCATGGGTGGAGCCAATAGCGGGCCGCTGACTCCGCAAACAACGCTCCCGGTCGAGTGAGCCGATGCGGCCTTGCCCGCGTAGCACTACTTTATCCATTTGTTTTGGCGTCGGACTCGACCCAAATCAGCTTCGCGTTTTCCGGTCCGCTGCGCTAGCCAAGGATAGAGCCGAGCGCTTTCGCTCTGGTCTGAGTGCTGCCCTTCGAACGGATGGTTCTGGCACGCGCAAGCAAGGTGTCCACCTCCTTGGTCGCCAGGCCGATCGGCGGCGAGGCCCTCACCTGATCGGCCTGGCCAAGAAGTCCGTAGACCACCACGACGTTGCGCTTGTGATGCAACTGCGCATTGGTTGCGGCGGAGATCTTCTGGACCAGCGGCAGTGCCGTGGTGGAATTGCCTTCGAGCGCTGCGGCCAGCGCCATGTTGCTCTCGACGTCGAGATCCCCGGGCGCGAGTTTCAACGCCTGAGCAAAAGTGGCCTGCGCCTCCGCCGTCTGACCCGCGAATGTCTGCGCCACGCCCAACCGATTGTAGGCGCTGCTAGTATTGACCAGCGGCGCAGCCTGCGCGAGCGCGCGCATGCCGGCATCGATATCGCCCGTTTCTATCATCGCCGAGCCAAGCCCGAGCATTGCCCCCCCGTCATTGGGAGCTTTTGCGAGCGCGGCCTGATACGCTCTGGCGGCCTCGGCGGGATAGCCCGCTCGCATATAGGCCTCGCCTGCCTTGACGAAGGCGCTCGGCTTGGCGTCCGGCATCGCTGCCGCGCGCTGGTAGAGCGCGATTGCGGTGTCGCTATCTCCCTGCGCATCTATATCGTCCGCAAGCTTGATCAGACGCTCCGATTGCGACGACGGGCCTTGCGCCTTTGCCTGCTCGGCGTCGGTTTTGGTCGTCTGACAACCGGCCACCGCCAGCATGGCGACGACGGGCAAGAACACGACATGCAGCCGCATATCCACCTCTCCGTATTCAAGCCCGCCGCACCTTACACACGGCCTTGGCCGACTGGAACCACAACAGTGCGATAAGATTGCAACATGGCCGAAGAAGCTGAGGAAAAAACACTACCGGCGTCCGAAAAGAAACTTCGTGACGCCCGCCGGAAAGGCCAGGTTTCGCAGAGCCGCGACCTGGTCTCCGGCTTCACGCTTTTCGCAGCGCTTGGCTATCTTTATTTTGCCTGGCCGATGCTCATCGAGCACTTTTCGGAACTCGTGCAGACAGTGACGGCCCCGGGCGATTCGTTCGGGGAAGTCAGCCTGCGGGCCATCCGCCATTCGTTGTCGTTGCTGATGCTTGCCACATTACCGCTCGTCGGAATCGTTGTCGTTCTCGCCGTGGCCTTCGGCATGCTGGGGACGTTCGGGCCAGTCTTCTCGTTTGAGCCGCTCAAGCCGCAATTCGATCACATAAACCCGGCGAAGGGCCTTCAGAAGATCCTGTCGCTGCGCAACGTCATCGAGTTCACCAAAGGCCTGGCCAAGGTGGTGTTGCTGGCCGCCCTCTTTGCATTCATTTTGATCGCATGGCTGCAGCCGCTCGTCGATGCTCCAGGATGCGCTCCGTCATGCCTTGGGCCGATCACGAAGGCGGTGCTGATACCACTTGGAATTGCCGCCGCCCTGGCCTTTGTCGTTATCGGCGTGATCGATGTTCCCATTCAGCGCTGGCTGTTCCTGCGCGACATGCGCATGACGACGACCGAATACAAGCGCGAACACAAGGATCTCGAAGGAGACCCCTTGATCCGGCATGAACAGCAGCGACAGCGGCGTGAGGCCGTGATGCAACCTGCGAAGCTGGGCGTAAAAAACGCGGTCATCGTCTTCGTGTCTGGCGACCGCGCAGTGGCGTTGCGTTACGTCAAGGGTGAAACGCCGGTGCCGACGGTCGTCGGCAAGGGCCAGGGCCGAGCGGCCGACGAGATGATGGCTCAGGCACGCAAAGCAGGTATTCCCGTGGTCGAGGATGCGGCCGTCGTCAGCCCACTCTTCGAAAATGCAAACAGCGGATCTTACATCGGTCAGGAGATGTTCTCACCGGTCGTGCGCCATCTCGTCCGGCTCGGGCTCACTTGAGGCATGGTCGAACCGACCTTGCCGCGCAATATCTGAGCAGCGCGGCAAGGTCGGCAGCGACCTATTTAGCTGAACCCAATAGGAGATCGAGATCGACCGCGTCTGCCATCGCCTTGTATCCCGCATCGTTGGGATGAAGGTTATCGCCGCAGTCGTAGTCGTCGCGCAGATATCCCGGTTTGGCCGGGTCTTCCATCACCTTGTCGAAGTCGATCACGCCATCGAAGCCGCCACCGGTGCGTATCCATTCGTTCACAGCGACGCGTATCTTTTCCTTCTCGGGTGTGTAGTAACCCTCGGTGGGAAGTCCTTTGAAGGTGTCTGCGAAGGGGGTCAACGTCGCGCCTACAATGCGTATGCCATGGGCATGCGCGCGGTCGATGAGCTGTTTGTATCCGGTGATGATGTCTTCGGCGGTAGGTTCCTTGTCGTCCGGCGTGATTGCATTTTCGCCGGGCCAGCCGATATCGTTGATGCCCATCATTACGACGACGGTCGAGACTTTGGGATGGCTCAGTATATCGGAATCGAAACGCGCCAGAGCATTGACGCCCATACCGTCGGTCAACACGCGATTGCCCGAAAAAGCTTCGTTGACCACCGCGACCTTGCGGGCGGTCTCCTGCAATCGCTTGGCGACAAGGTCTGGCCAGCGATTGTTGGCGTCGGGGGTCGAGCAATTCCCATCCGTGATGGAATCCCCGAAAACGATCGCCTGGGATTCCGGCGCGGCGTCAACCCATATATCGCTCAGAAAAAGGCGTGATTTGAGTGTGCTGTCAGCCTTGAACGTCGCGTCGTTTGTGAAATTTCCCGGGCCGGAGATGTAGGCGGTTTGCACACCATCCCAATGCACCGACGACAGCGCCGTCTTCTTCGGCAGGAAGATGCTGACCGAGATTTCGGAAAGCGCTTCTGCCGGGAGGGCGACGGGGTCGCTGAGGATCGGGGCTCCCGGCGGAACGACCACAGAACTCTTGCCGCCCCAGGTCAGGGGCTTCAGGGTCGCCTGATAGACGTCGCCGTCCTTGCCTGCTATTCCGACGCTGCCGGCACCGATGGTCAGTGGCTTAGCGCCGAAAGCATTGGATAGGACGACCCGGACGGTATTGCCGCCGACGCTGATGCGGGCAACTTGGCGGACGGTCTGATTCTCCAGCACTTCCGGCACTCCGAAAGGCGCAGGAAGATCATCCGACCAGCGCGGAGCAGGTGTGGCAGCCCAAGTGGTGATCCAGGCTCCCTTTTCCGCTCCTTGTGCCCCGAAACCAGCGGTCGCGGAGCCGGCCGCCACAGCTGCACATATCAGGATAATCTGACGCAGACGCCGTTTCCTCCCTGCTGCGGGAGAAAGCGCCGATGAAACCTTACCCGCAAAATTGAAACACCTGGTGAGCCGCATTCATCTCCTCCTCGAGACATGCTGGTACTGCCGCCGCCGCCCCTATTATGACGGGCTGCACAGGGAATGAAATTGAACTTCCGTTGCGATCTTGGACCAGCGCCAGGGGCAAGATGTCCGACTGTGGCAGAGGGATGCCACCCGCCTGTTTCGGCGAGCGGCGGACTGGAGCAGGCCGTTCGACCGTGACCGCGGTACTATATCAAAGGTCATCGCTGCGTTCGAGTGAAGGCCCCCAGAACCAGACTTGGCGTGCTGAAGGCGTCAGCTATGCCCCAAAAGTGCACGCGCTAACTCTTGCCATTCCTCATCAAGCGTCAAGGTCGACGGCGCGGCGTCGCAGCGACGATACCAATATTCCGCATTCGATTGATCGCCTTCCTTGCGATGGAGGTAGGCATGCACGCGCATTCCCGCCGTATCGTCGCGCGCCTGCGCGCGCTCGTGCGCCTTATCCCAATCGCCCTTTGCATCCCACCACAGCGCTTGCAGGGCAGCGTTCAAGCCAGCGGGCGGCTGTGATTTCGCAATCGAATCTCTGAAGGCTTGCAGATCCATTTTCCACCGACGTGATATACATGGGCGGCCGATAATAATCCCGGATTCCCCAACAGCAAAGTCGCATCGCGCACAGCAAAAATGGCGGTGCTCTCTGCGTGCCATTGGCTCACAATCAAGACTCCCAACGATCAACTGATCGTTTATCTCTGTACCGACATGGTGATGAGGAGATGGTAGCGTGGAACCAGGCTCAAACCTCGGACATGATCTTCACCCAACCTGTGATCCACGAGTTTGGCAATATCTCCGTGCCGACAACGCTGATCATCGGGGGCAAGGACCGTACAGCCCCGGGCGGCAATCGCGCCAGCGCCGAGGTCGCGAAGACGCTCGGCCACGTCCAAAACTCGGACGCGCCGCAGCCGCGGCCATTCCGAGCGCGACGCTCGTAGAATTCCCAGAGCTTGGCCATTCACCACAGATAGGGGCCCCAGCGAGTTCCACTCAGCACTCCTGGAAGCGATAAAGTAGCGGCCTCCGGACTTTAGCTGGATATTTAGGAACCTCCGATTGTGTAGGTGAGTGAGGAACCTCCCGAACCGCCCGTCCCACGGCAGTGAGCGGTGTCTCGTTACCTACGAAGGCGACATGTCCGGTGCGGCGAGACGACGCCGACGTAAGGACTTTACCGAGCGATCCGAGCACGAGCGGCACCACTTCCGGTTCATTAACTTCCCGGAGAATGGCGTGGAGATGCCCGAGCACACAGGAAAGGCATCATTGAACGGTCAAACGCGAGTAGCCAAGAGCAACAGACTCTAATGCGGTGCGATTGAGAATTGTCAGCGAGCCGTGGTCGTATTGGGTCAGATACCGCCGTTCCCATTCTCTCAGGCAACGATTCACTTTCGCGCGAGACGCCGGGATCATTGCCGCGAGGTCGGTCTGCGAAATGTGGATGCTCAGAGCTCCATTCACGGTAGCCGTGCTGTGCGGGGTCTCAGTCAATCGCAAGAGCGTGCTCGCCAATCGAATGGATAGTGCACTGGACGCACTGTGGATCACTCGCTCTTGCGCGTCGTGCGTTGCTTGGCATAAGTACGGGATCACCTTCAGTGCGAGATCAGGGTGCTTGTCGAAGACACTAGCCATGAAAGCTGCTTCGATTTGGAGCAAGTCGCTGTCCACGACTGACGCAGCGTTCATGTTACTGTGTCGCGCGATGAACAATCTAGTCAAGTCGAAAGTGTCACCGGGACCAAGATCGGAAAAGATGAACTCTCGGCCGTCTGAGAGGGGAACACTAAGACGAACTTTTCCGTGAATTACGTAGTAAATATAACGCGGTATGTCCCCGAGGCGAGTTAAGACTTTATTCTTTGGAACCCTCCTTAGGATGGCTGCTTTCGCCATTTCACTAAGAGTATCTTGCCCAAATTGCCGAAATAAGCGTATTTTGTTCAGCTGTTTGACCCGAACCTCAGCGCCATTTTCTGCCATGGCTCTCTCTCCCTGATAGGGTAAGCGCCCCGGTCCCCTAAAGCGTTGCCTTGACCACCTCTTTGAACGAGTCCGATTTCCGGTCCGTTCTCGCGCAGACGCGTTCAGGTAGAAAAATTAACACATTAGGATACGATAAAATAGCGACTCGTCTGTGCCCGGGGTAACAGCGGCATTTCTCTGAGACATTTAAATCAAATCTAACCGACTGGAAGCCGTTGGGATAACTCCCCTCCTTATGGGATGGCGTGTGCCATGAGCCAGGAAGGAGAAGGGATGCAACAGGATTCGGGGGGTTCGTCTCTATGCGGCATGCACCAACCGAGGCGTCGCGTGCGCTCTGGAATCGAAGGGTAGAGCCGCTACGGCTTCCTGTGGGAGCAGTTTGCGTGCTTCTCGCAACTGCTGATTTCCTCCTTGGACAGACAATACTTCTTGCGTCAATTGAGCTCTACCATAGGGCCTTCGGCGTGAGGCCGCCAGATATCTGGGATTCGATCTGCCTAAGTGTTACCGCCGGTCTGTTGCTGGTCGCATTCATGACCGCCAGGGGCGCCTACACGGTTAGTGGCATCCTGGACGATCACTGCAGGATCAAAACACTCATCAGCGGCTGGCTGTTTGTTTTCTTTTCAATTCTCTGGCTCGCCTTTCTCACGAAGACGACGTCGACGTTCTCGCGCGGCTCCTTGACGCTGGCGTTTGCGGTCGGATTCCCAACCCTGCTGCCTGCCCACGCGGTTCTAGCGCGTGGGCTGAAACGGCTTCTGGCGGCTGAGAAACTCGTGTTGCGCACAGTTTATCTGTTTTACTCTGGCGTTCCTGGAAAGGAACAGGGGATAATCAGCAAGCTTAGGCAACAGGGCATCGCGGTTTGTGGTGTTTCGAACATCGAGAACGATGATGGCACGATCGCAGCACGATCGGTGCATGCCGCCGTCGCAACTGCACAGGCTGCGTTCCGTAATGGCTCGTATGGGGCAGTTTATCTCTTTTGCTCTTGGGACCAGCGGAAGTTAATCGACCGCATCCTGGAGGAAATGTCCCGCCTCCCGCTGCCGATCTATCTTTTCGCCGACGCCTACATAGATAGAATTCTGGCTGGAAGCCCGCTGCACACCGGCTGGCAGCGAGCCTTCGAAGTCCAGCGTATCCCGTTGAGGCCTGCCGAACGCCTGCTCAAGCGGTTGTTCGACATTGCTGTTGCATCCCTGCTACTGCTGTTCCTATGTCCGTTGATGGCGTTGGTCGCATGTGCCATAGCGCTTGAGAACGGTCGCCCTGTGCTGTTCCGGCAGACGCGACGAGGTTTTGGTGGTAAGCCGTTCAATATTTACAAATTCCGATCGATGACGGTGCAGGAGAACGGTACACAAATTCGCCAGGCTCAGCGTAATGATGCGCGGGTTACCCGACTTGGCCGAATATTGCGCCGGTCAAACATCGACGAGCTGCCGCAATTATTCAACGTGCTTCGGGGAGAGATGTCCCTGGTTGGGCCCCGACCTCACGCCATCGCTCATGACGATACCTATAGTGTGATCATTGCGAGCTATGCTTATCGTCATCATGTAAAACCCGGTTTGACAGGCTGGGCTCAGATCAATGGCTTTCGAGGGGAAACGAAGGAACTCTGGAGGATGGAAAAACGCGTTGAGCACGACCTCTGGTATATAAAATCCTGGAGCATGCTTCTCGACGTTAAGATAATTTGGAAAACTGCACTACTGATCTTTTCGGATCGTAATGTCTACTGAGGTATATAGCAGCTTCTCAGGGAAGCTAACTGATGTATGTAGTCTATCCTCCGACCGATTGAACGGATAATTTTGATTCTGATGCTTCGGGCGATCCCGCCGCCTGCGAGTACATCGAGCCTCATTATCGGGTTCGCGCCGGTTCAGTCGCCGGACAGTGGCGCGTCTCGCAGGCTAAATTTAGCTCAATGGGAAAATCAACGCGACGCGGGGAGATGGTCGGAGCAACGCATGACGGAACCTCAGCAAAAGCCGGGGCAGTCGGATCTTGCCATTTAATGGTTCAGGACGGACCACGGGCTCATTGCGGCGAACGGAAAGCAGGCTTGCTGGCGGCGCAGCCGCCCTCAACAAGAGAAGCTATGCAGTCCTACGAGCTTCCGCTCGACGGCATCCGGCTCTTGATTTCCTCTAGAATGTTGGTTGCGCGTGCGATGCGGCTGTACCTGGCCAGAAAGTCTGCCTTCGCCTGCTGACCAATCTGATCCCGAAGCGCCTTGTTTGCGCGCAGGCGCTGAAGAGCTTTGACCCAGTCGGACGGGTTGTCTGGCGACACCAGAATGCTGTTGACGCTATCCCTCAAAACTTCTCGTATAACTGACAGGTCGGAGGACACTATGGGTTTGCCATGCGCCATATATTCGAAGAGCTTGAGCGGCGACATTCCCTCAGCGATATTTCGACCGCCGCCCTGGCCCTCTACATCTCTAAGATAGGGCGCGAGTACAACGTCCATTTCGGCCAAGTAGGCACATGTCGCGGCGTGAGGAACGTAGCCGTGAAACACTGTGTTCGGGCATTTGGCCAGCTTCGATGTCCAATACTCTATATCGCCTGGTGTTCCCCCGACGATGTGAAATGTCGCCCAGCCGCATCGAGGCGCAATAGCGCTTATTATCTCCATGCCTTTTCCCTTATACAGATGTCCGACATAACCAACCTTGAACGTGCCGCTGAGGCTGCATGGCTCGACATTCGGCGGAACAGGATCCGCGCCATTGGGCGCGATCAGAAATTTTCCCGCATGTTGAGGAAAGAGGCGGATGCTGTCGTCCCGCAGACGTTGCGACGTGACGACCAGCATACGGAATGTCTCTAGGCCTATCAGTTTGGCAAGGCGCTGACGCTGACGTCTGCTCAAACTGCCAATCGGGTCGTGAAGCTCAAAAACGGTCGTGAACCCGAAAAGTCCGGCGGAAACAAGCGCTACAGTAGCCGAGCGTGTAAAGACGAGATGCGGCCGCAGCCAGACCGCAGCAAGAAGCGCCAACACAGCAAAAAAAAGCTCCCGGCCGGGCACAGGCCAAAAGGGTACAGGGAGAACGCGGAATGGGAACTCGGTACCGAATCCGTATTCGCGCGCGATCTTCTCATAATGATCCCGTGCATTCATGGAGGCGCGTGGAAGCGCTAGCACGACCTCCGCTCCGGCAACCCAAAATGCATGGCACATTTTTGCGACTTGTACCGCATTGGCGGCCGGCGCCGGGACGTGCGCAGAATGTATATAGAGAAGCCGCATCCACAAAGCCTATATTTCACGCGTCGCGGCTGGTCTGGTTCTTCGCCTCTGAGCCGCAAGTTCGGAGATCACGGGCTGGGCAGACGCACCCAAGTCGAACGACAAAAGCGCTCTCCGCCCCGGTGGCTCGATGGGTTGCGATAGTACCACTCTCCGGTTGCCTCACCAAAATCGAGCGTCGCCTTTTTTCGCGAACTGAGGGCAGGCCCAGCGACAGCACACGCCGCCCTTCACGGACAGGTTCTGACCACAGCCGTCATCAAAGCCCCAGCCAGCCAGCAATAATGTTGCGCTGTATCTCAGAAGTTCCGGAATAGAGTTTGCTGCCGATGGCATCACGCACGGCACGTTCGACGTCGAATTCGCTCAAGAAACCATAGCCGCCGAAGACCTGGACGACATCGAGCGTGGTGCGAACTAGCGATTCGCTCACAAAGAGCTTCGAAACGGCGGCGTCGAGGGATACGGACTGGGAGCGCTCAAGGCCCCACGCCGCCTTGTAGACGAGCAGTCGGGCCGCCTCCACCTGCATCTTCATGTCGGCAATCTTATGGGCGACCGCCTGGTGCTTGGAGATGGCCTGGCCGGACTGACGTCGGGTGCGCGTATAGGCCACTGCTTTTTCCAGAAGCCGCTCCATAGTGCCTATATGACTGGCGAATAGGCACGCCCGCTCCCAGTCCATGCTATGAGCGAACAGCCTGGAGCCGCCGCCCACTCCACCGAGAACAGCGTTCTTCGAAACAAATACGTCCTCGAAGACAAGCTCCCCGATCGGAGACGTCCGCAGTCCCATTTTTTCGAACTTTTGCGCGACCAGATAGCCGGGCAGCGCGCGGTCCACGAGGAAGCTCGTGATGCCGCCGAAATACCCCTTGGCGCGGTCAGTGACAGCAAAGACGACGGCAACATCTGCCACCGGCCCGTTGCTCACGAAGGTCTTCGTGCCGTTGATTAGAAAGCCGTCGCCATGAGGCTCCGCCCGGGTTTGCATCGCAAATGCATCGGAGCCCGACTCCGGTTCGCTCATCGCATTGGCTGCGATCAAAGTGCCATCACAGAGCCCCGGAAGATATCGATTCTTCTGCTCTTCAGTGCCGAACTTCCAAATCGGCACCACGCAGGCCAGAAGGTGGGCGCAGATCGAGAAGACCAAGCCGGAATCCTCGCAGCCGTAGCCAAGCGCATCGATTGCAACGGCGGTGGACAGGGAATCGAGACCGGGTCCCCCGTAGGCCTGGGGGACTGGCAGGCCGGTCAGGCCCATCTGCGCGCAAGCCCCCCACAACTCGCGCTGGAATACTTGGTCTCGGTCGCGCTGCCTGACGTCTTTATTGAGCTTATCTTGCGCGAAGCGAAGGATCTGGCCACGCAGGATACGCTGCTCCTCGTTCAGCGCGAAATCCACTACTCCATCCTCATCAGATGCTGGTAGTCGATTTTATCTGTCGATGTCTTGGGAAGTAACTGCTGATGCGAGAACCAGTCCGGGGCCATGTAGGCCGGCAAGTTGTGGGCGCAGAACCGCTTCAGCTCGATGAGCGACAGCGCATGGCCGTCGCGCGAGGCATAGAACACCTTAATGGAGACGCCCGACTCCTCCGAGCGAGCGATCGCCGCCACCTCGGAGATCGCTGGATGGCGATAGAGCGCCGTCTCGATCTCGCCGAGTTCGATCCGATATCCCCGTCTCTTCACCATCCGGTCGCGTCGACCGCGGAAGGTGTAGACTCCGCCATCGCCTTCGATCACTACATCGCCGGTACGGTACCAGCGACCGCTTGAATCGACATGAAAAGCGGCGCTTGTTCGCTCAGGCATGTTCCAATAGCCCAGCATCACGGGAGCACCGCTGATTGCGAGCTCGCCTTCCTGGCCTCGCGGCACGTCGCGACCATTCGCATCGATCACGCGTGCCTTAACATGCGAGCAGGCGCGCCCGATCGGAAACGGCGCCGAGCGGTCTTCGGCGATCGTCTGCGGGATTTCGTAGTAGGTACAGACGTTGGTCTCGGTTGGGCCATAGAGATTCAGGTAGCGTGCGCGTGGGACCACAGCCTTTAGCCTGCGCAGATGCTTGACCGGAAAAACCTCGCCGGCAAATAGAATGAACCGAAGAGCGTGGTCGTCGCGAGCATCAAGGCTGCCGTGCTCGACCAGAAGCGTGAGTACGGAGGGCGTGGAATACCAGACGGTCAACCGCCGCTCGGCGATAACCGACGCCATCCGGGTCGGATTCTTGCCGAGCTCCTCACCGATGAGGAATACGGTCGCGCCGTGCTTCAGCGGTACGAAGATGTCGAGAATAGACAGGTCGAAGTGGAAAGGCGCATGGGAGGAGAAGCGGTCGTTCTCGTTAGGGGCGAGGATATCGGAACACCAGTCCACGTAGCTCGAGCCATTACGATGCGTCAGCATCACGCCCTTCGGCTGGCCGGTCGAGCCCGAAGTGTAAAGCACGTAAGCGAGGTTGTCCGGCCCCGGCCGCGCCGATTCGTCCTCCACCGCCAAGCCGTCGGCCTCTACGCGAGCCAGGTACGTCGCGAGCGGCGAGGGACCGTCGGACCAGTCGAGCGGTAAGAGACAAGGTTCCGCAGCCAAGCGCGCCAACTCACAGCGCAAAGTTTCGGCTCGGGACGCCTCCACGAAAATCGCGCGCACGCCGCAGTCGTTAAATATGAACGCGTTACGCGCAGGCGGTGCCAGAGAGTCGACAGGCACATAGGCCGCGCCCACCTTCAAGATGCCGAACAGAACAGCGAGCGAGGCGATCGATTTTGGAAGGCAAATGCCGACGCGGTCCGCCGGCCGGACGCCGATCCGACGCAGATGGTCGCGGACTTGGTCCGACAGCGCGTCGAGCTCGCCGTAGGTGATCTGCCGCCCAGAGCTCGCCTCGGCAGCGGCGCACCTCTGGGGATACCGCCTCGCGCTCTGTTCCAGATACTCGTGTAAGGCAGCGACCGTCATGGCGAGCTCTATGTGGACGCCTGCTTCGACTGGACGAAATTGGCAATTTGGGTGATGGAGTTCAGGTTCTCCGGCACGAGTTCGTCAGGGGCGATTTCGATACCGCAGGATTTTTCCAGGTAGGCAACGAGCTTAAGCGTCGCCAACGAGTCGAGAATGCCGTCAGTTATCAGCTCCGTTGAATCCGTCAGATTCTCCGGCCTTTCACCGGGCAGAAATTCCTTCAATATGAAATCCTTGGCCATCGTCCTGATCTGGATCGCGTTCATTGTTCCTCCTCTTGTGGAGCAACCGCAAGGTTCAGGGGAACCAAATCCTGGTGTTGCTGCAGCATTTCGTAAAGCTTGTCGGCGACGAGCCGATGGCCGGCGGCGTTGGGGTGATCGTCCCAAGGTGCTACAAGAAGCGTCCGCCAGTCATACCCGTCATACACACCGGAAAGATCGAGAGCGTTAAAGCCAGCCTCGGCAGCGAGGCGCTTCTCCAGCTCGGTACTGGTCCTCTCGTCTGGTCTGGGTAGATAAATCCAAAAGACCCCGACCCCTTCTCGCTTCGCAGCTTCCACGATTCGAGAATAGATCGCACGCAGAACTCTGTCTCCGTAGGGCGTGAGCTTTCTTTGAAGTACCTCGAGGTCGGCACGGGGATCGATCCCGCTCTCGCGTACAATGTCGCGCACGAAGTCGTAGCGAAATGCGGAGCCATTCTGGATTGCTTTCCCGAGACGCTTTAGCGTTCGTCGAACAAGCGCGCTGTGCTCGAAGTAAAAGATGTACTTTGGTTTGAATGCGAGCACTCGATCCTCGATGATGGCCAGAATGTCCAGGGGAAGATAACCCCCAACGGCAAAGTTCAGCACCTCGTAGTGTCGATACCCGCTGTCGGCTGCCTGCGCATTCAGCCGTCGCTCCAACAGGCCCTCGAAAGTCTCGTCATCTGCGACGCCCTCGCCGAAGACATGCGAAGAGCCGACCATTGCGATTCGTGAGGTGCCGGGAGCAGGAATCTTTTCGTAGTCCTGATCTCGCATGCCCCAGCGGTTGATGTGGACCCGCGTTCCCTTAAAGTCTGCTTGGGAGAGTGGTCGCAGATAGGTCGTGGGAAGCGCACCCGTGAACTCGCTCAGCGGCGTCTTGTCCAAATTGCCCCAACCGTCGTGTCGTCGTTGGCCATAGACAATCCAGAGTTCTGGGTTAAATGCGCCGACATTGACGAGGTTCTCGTAGTAGCCGCGCTCCAGGTTCGCGTTGTCGCGGCTATTGAGATTCGGCGCTCTAATGTCGGCCATTGCGGTACTGACCGTCTCCCCGAGGCGATCGTGAACCACCGGGAGCGAGATCCAAACCGCGATCAACCCGCATACACCGACCGACGCAACCGACCGTCGGAAACTGTACTGGCGGTCGGCGCCGCCGCGCGCGAGCGCAAGCGCAGGAATGCCAATGATAGCTGCTACCGCGACCAGTACGAGGGCGGGCGTCATTTTGCCAGGGGCTTCCACGCCCACAGTATCGAAGACCGACAACCATTGCGGGACCGAGCTCGCGCTCCAAAACGACCAAAGGAGGCAGATGACGACGAATACCCCAATGGTCCGGCTCGCAGTTTGCAGCGCACCGTTCCAGCTTAGTGCCCCGCCACGCAGGCGCCGCGTGCGACCGTGCCGCATTTCATAGTGGGCGTTGATCGTCACAAGCACGGCCAGGATCATCCAGAAGAGGAAGTCGTTCCAGGTGAACACCCAGGTGCCACGTAACCAGAACCACTGATAATTGTGCAGCAGCCAAGTCGCGAGGAACGCGAGGAGGGTCGCGCTGACCAGCGCTACGCTCTCTCCCCAGCGTCGAAAACGAAAATACAACGGGTAGTATACAATTTTCATTATGAAATCCTTCCAGTATATGTTTATTCGACGCCAGAAATCTGTGAAACTTGAGGAGAGAAAGTACAGATTATGGGTTTCTGGAAGGTTGAATCCAAATAAATGCAAAATCCCGGTGATTATGTGAAAAGTCCCTGAAACCTTCAGATAAAGTAAAAACGGCCATATGACAAATTGCAAAAGCTCAATCTGATTGTGTACGTCCGCAGCATCGATCACAAACCGCTGGTACACGATACGGTAGCATATTAAATGGATAGCGCCGCGAAACATCCACTGAACACCTGTTTGATAAATATAATGCCGGTCAGCATTGTAGTAGCTGCTACGGAAAGTTCTAAAATCTACGACCGGAAAGAGCGGGAAGCACACGTTCGGCAACATGAAAAAATACGCGAGACGTTCCGAAACCGTCGCCATCCTCTGGTCACGCCGCATTTCATACGCATAGACAATGAGACGGAACATGAACATTGAAGCGAGCACGGGCCAGACGGCGCGCGTCCACGGGATCGCAATCCAGTCCATTCGTGCGGCGGCGAGCCCGCAGCCGGCGCCAACCAGCGCCAGCACTCTCCATCCAAAAGCGATCGGTAGGTGGACAATTCCGATCAGTACGAGCCCAATGGCGACGATCCAGGCGGCATCGATGAGGCCCTCAAATCTCCAGTGGTGCCAATTGGGCCCCACGTTCGCGAAAACTGCGGCGATAGCCGCGAACGAGAGCAGCACGAAAAACGGCAGCCGGTAACGCTGCGGCAGGAAGTAGTGCACGCACCAGCCGGCGAGGGCAACAAGCAGGACGCGGACTAGCGCAGTAGTCTCGAGCCTGAGGAGATAGACCAGCGCGATGAAGAGGGCCAGCTCGCCGGCTATGGCGGACCAAGCCAGTATGCTTCTCGACTCGGTCCCCGTAGGATCCGCCGACCAGGGAAGAGACAATGTCTTGATCGAATGCACGGTCGCGCGCCTCAATCAGCTGCCGGCGGACATCGACAGGAAGTCGCTTTGGGGCACGCGAAAGATCCGCAAGCTGCTGGTCCCCCTCCCATGGCTCCCATCCCTGACGGGCAAAGCGCCCGGTCCTTGGAGCGTTGCCTTAACTTCTTTGAACGAGTCCGGTTCCGCGCAAACGCAGAAGTCCCAAGTGTATCAGAAACAAATCGCTCCGCTGTGCCCGGGGTAACAGCGACCCCGTCTCCAGATTGGAAGCCGATTCCGAATGGGGTCGATCTGCCCACAAGCCGCGCCGCGAGCCGAACGCCGATGGCCGCCGACGCCCTATCTGCCGTGGCCATCTTAATCGGGAACGCTCGAGCACGTTTCGCCGAGTTCGCGGCACTTCCCGCCGAGGCAAAGGCGCAACTCACCGTCCTGGGCGATGACCAATGCCGCGCCACTTTCGAGGAACAGGCAGCTCGGTTGGGCCTTTCCAGCAGGGTCACATTCGCCGGCGCGGTCGAAGATGTCTTTCCCTTCTGCTGGACGCTGATTTCTATCTTTCGACCCCGGTGTCGGAAGGCATGTCAACGCCCTGCAACCAGCCTCTCTTCCTTGAGGATCGTTGCATGGATTCCCTTTGGCGAACGGGCATGCGAGTCTGATGCATCCGCACAGGAATTTTCTTCACCGTTTCGCCGATGCGAGCCAATCGAGACCAAGCGAGCCCTGTCGATCTTGAACCGCCTGTCCCGAGAAACGCTGGAATCTGTCTTTTGAGTCTGTCTTTTGAGCCAAAGGCTCACAGCGCCACAGGAACGCCGCGCGCGTTTTTAGCCGTCGGGGCATCAGCGGGGCGTCCGCCACCCATGCGCGGGCTCTATTGGATCTGCTTGACCTCTGGACAGGAAGCTCCGAGCTGTATCGCGATCATGACCTCATTCCCAAAGCCAGCAAGCTCGGCACATTCGTCGATCGTTAAGCAGCCATTTTCAGGCCATACTTCGTATACCGACAATAATGATGAGCTGCGTCATGAACGCCAAGGAGAAATGGAGTGCTCAGGATCAAAATACCTCACGGCATCCGGTACTTCACGCTGTCAAAAAGTCCGATCCATCGCCTTTGTGCGCGTAGTATCTTTCTCCAAACCGCACGCTGAGCTTCGCCAGAAACGTACTATTGCGTTCTGCAGGCAAATGGTTGAACGGCTTGAGTTCCGATCCAATCTCAGATGTTTTCCTTAGCATCGCAAGGCCGGTACTACCGAAGTCTACCGTCATCTGAAGCTGGTCTAAGTTGTCGTAGAAAATGCTCTGAACTACATAAAAAATCCTTCGGTTAGCAATCTCAATTTGGGGATTGTCCTTCCTTCGCCCTCGCATATATGGGTTCGGATCAATGTCATCGAAGCAGATTGTGCCTCCTTTTCGAACCAGGCTGAACCACGTATACACTTCATTCAACACGTGTTCTGGCGTGTGCAGACTATCGACATAGACTAAATCGATTCCATCCTGCAGAATGGGCGCTTTGTTTAGGATGGTCTTGCGATCTGTGGAGTCTGCCTGAACAAAGGTCCAGCGACAGCTAACTGCCGCACTTGAGCAATCTCGGATATCGACCGAGACCAGGTTGCCGCCGTTCTTCTCGCAGGCAGCAAGAATCATTTTAGTGGCCTGCCCCCGATCCGTCCCAAGTTCTAGAAATGTGCCATTCGGTCGCGCAGCCGCTGCGTCGTACAGCCGAACCAATTGCAGGGCTGCAATGGCCGCCTCACCGCACGATTGGGTCCGCTCCTGGGTTGCTCTAAGATATGAGATAAGGTCCATTTTTGTCCTTCCTCGCCAAAGCTGATCGTGTAGTCACAGCGCTACGATCGTTTAAACTGGCGATCCGTTGGACCTTCGCCGCGCAACGAGTCCGGTTCCGCGCAAACGCAGAAGTACCAGTACATAAGCGTATCAGAAATAAATCGCTCCGCTGTGCCCGGGGTAACAGCGACCCCGTCTCTAAGATTGGAAGCCGATTCCGAATGGGATCGATCTGCCCCACAAGCCGCGCCGCGAACCGAACGCCGATGGCAGCCGACGCTCTATCTGCCTTGGCCGCCTTCGATCCGAGCAACATGATCGATGCGATCGAGGCGAAGAGCCTTATTGCAGATGATGCACCGACCGGGAAGAAGCTCCGAGTACCCCTTCAAGCGACCGTGACAGTCGTGTGTAGTGTTGCATCGCATTTTCTACAATCACGGGGTTAATAACCTCGCTACCGTCGCGTACGATCTTTTGTATGGCGCCTGGAAATAGAAACAGAAAAAGCAGCTTGTGAATATCCCCGATTCTCCAGAAAAAAGAGGATCGGTTGATACGCTTGTACAAGAGTTTTGTTTTCTCCGCTCCCGAATATGCAATACATGGCACGCCGTAGCTCATTGCAATTACGCCAAAGTGCAGTCGAGTGGTAATCAGCAGATCAAGCGAAGACGCCTCGCCACATGCATCTTCCACGTCAGTTAAAATTTTGCTGCTGCAATTATCTTGTGTCAGGTTGGCGCAAAATGCTCCGAAATGCCCATCTTTTTTTGGATTGATTTCATAGAAAATGAAATCAATATCTTTGCGAATTCGTGTTACAATCTGCAGTATGCGTTTTGCCAACCGAGACCGACGGGACGAACCAAGGTAGATATTGAGCCCCACACGTAGACGCGAGCGCCCTTTGTCATATCTACTTCCAGAAATTCTGCGGGAGGTCGTCCATACGACATCATCCAAGAACTCGCCTTCGGTGTTCGCTTGTGCAAGGAGTTTTAGATCCTCGCGATTTCTCAGTGTTACATAGTTTAGGCGCCTTATAAGTTCTTGGCGTGCAACGGGTACAATTTCATCGATGTCTTTTCCTGCGCCTCCTATGGAAAAGGCAAATAGCTTGATAGATTTTTCTTTAGTGTATTCTAGAATGAGCCCAAGATCATCGTTGAAATCCTGCACAATTTCGGATGGTTGCTGCCTCGGGATAAGTAATCCACCTCCCCCAAATATAACTACATCGACCGAATCGATAAATTCTTTGACATCAGAGCATATCTTAACGCCCCAATCCATTTTATCGGAGCGCCGCTTCGCATAAACTATTGGATCATGCCCATCATCTTTTACACGCTTGGAAAAAAGATAGGCCATGACATTGTCGCCGAGATTCTGATAGCTGTAAAAGCCAAATATCCCGACCCGGAGAACCGGCGTCATGCTGCGCTCCTCTGAAGTGCTCGGCGCTCGGGCTTATGGGCGAACGGGGAGCGACTACTTTTTTGAACGAGTCTGGTTCCGATTCGAATTTCGCGCACACGCGATAGGGCAGAAGTATTGGTACAAGGTATACCACAAAAAATCACTCCGCTGTGCCCGGGGTAACAGCGGCAGTTCTCTGAGACGTTTAAATCCAACAAGTTAGATCTGATCGACTGGAAGCCGTTGGAATAACCCTCCTTACGGACTGTAAGTGCTGGCCCAAGAAGGAAGGCAACACTTAGGACTCGGGGTTCATCTCCATACGGCATGCACCCACCGGGGCGTGGCATGTCACTCCAATGCAGTAGCGCCGATATCGGGACACATGGACCAAAAGCGCGGCTGGGCGTGGGAACGCACCCAACGGATAAATTCAGCGCGATCGGTGTGGCGACATGAAAGTACAGGGTGCGGAAGGCAAGATTGAGTTGGGGCGTCGACTGCGTATCGCTCATGTCATCACCCGTCTCATCAATGGCGGTGCTGATGAGAATACTGTCCATTCCTGCAATTGGGCCGCGCAAAGGGGGCATGATGTTGTCCTGCTGCATGGCGAGACGGTCCAGCCGGAAATCATAGCTAAAGTGGACCCGCGGGTGGAACTCATTGGCGTCCCGGGCCTGACTCGCTCCATTTCGCCTGTCTCCGACCTGAGGGCATTGTTGGCGCTCACCCGGAGATTCCGCGCCTTGAATGCCGACATCGTGCATACGCATACCAGCAAGGCAGGCATTCTCGGGCGTCTCGCCGCATGGGCGGCGGGCGTTCCAGCGATCGTTCATGGCGTGCATATCGTGCCTTTTGTCAATGTCGGCGTCGCCGAGCGGTTTGCTTATCTCGCCTTGGAAAGGCTGGCAGCGCCGATCACCAGCGCGTTCATCAGTGTGAGCGAGGGCATCCGCGACTTATGCTTGAGTGCAGGAGTGGGACATCCAGACAAACATTATGTCGTCCAATCCGGATTCGATCTCGATCGTTTTCGCAACGCCGGTCCGCCCGACGGTTGGCGCAATTTGTTGCGCTTGACCCCGGACGCGCCGCGCCCGTCCGTGCTCTTGATGATCGCGGCTTTCGAGCCACGCAAGCGACACACGGAATTTCTGGACGCTTTCAACAAAGTCGCCGCCCGGTTCCACGACGCGGTGCTTGTGCTCGCGGGCGACGGGCCGCTTCGCTCGACCGTGGAATCGCGGGCCAAGCAGCTTGGGCTCGAGCGGCAAGTGATCTTTACCGGTTATCGGGACGACCCCGAGCGGCTGATCGCGCTCGCGGATCTCTGCCTGCTCTGTTCCATGCGGGAGGGATTGCCCCGCGTGGTCATGCAATATCTCGCCGGTGGCAAGCCTTGCGTCGCTTGCGATCTGCCAGGTCTTCGCGAAGTGCTCCGCCCTGGTATCAACGGTGTGATTACACCCCCGGACGATTTGGCAGCCATGGCCGACGCCATTGCCGCCCTCCTGGAGAATCGTGCAAGACTGGCCTGCCTCGCCCAAGGTGCCGCCGCGGCGACGGATCTTTCGAACTGGGACGTCAAGCTGGTGGGCAAGCGGACCGATGCCATTTACCGGGAGGCTCTTGACCAGCATCGGGCAAGCAAGGGAGTGTCAACAACACCTCCTGCCCGAAATGTGGCGCTTCCGCGGTGAACGGTGCAGCCTATGGTTTGACGGTGATCGGGCAGCTTGCCGGATTGGTTAGCGGTGCAAACTTTGCCGATTTCGGAGATGAGGTGGAGTGCGTCGATCTGGACGACAAGGGGATCGATGCGCTGAAAGGCAGTGAGATGCCAAAGAGGCATCTTCTTTTTTGCACAGGGGACGGGGTTGTAATCTTGGTGGCCGCCTTGGCTCCAGGAACGCTATCCGGCGGATTGATATGATTGAAGCAGAAGTTGCCTCCGCTTATCCGACGAAGACCCCGCGAGCCGAAGCTCTTCCCAGCATACGTGTTCTGCTCGTGCTCCCAACCTATTTTCCTGAGTCATATGGCGGCGGCGAACAACAGGCGCGGCGATTTGCTCGGGCACTGGTTGAGAGCGGCGTTTCCGCAACCGTTTTGGCACCCAGACTGTCGCACTCGACCCCGAAACGGTCCGCCATCGACGGGGTCCCTATCCATCGCCTTCGTTTGCGCGCGGCTCCGTATTTGGGCGGGCGCCATATGCTGTCGTTCCTGTCGTGGTGTGTTCAGGTTTTGATCTGGATGCTGCGCCGTCGCGACGAATTCGATGTCGTACATATCATCCATGCCCGTCTTCACGCTGTTCCGGCGGCATTGGCAGGAGCCCTCCTGCGCAAACCGGTTCTCGCAAAATTGGCCCGGGGCGGACGGTGTTTCGATCTCGACGTTGTGCGCGAAAAGAAGATCATCGGTCGCTGGGCGTCCGCCTTGATTAAACGTCACGTCACGGCCTTCATGGCCAATAGCCGCCAAATCGCTAATGATCTGAAGAGACACGGCATCGACGCAGATCGCATTCATATGGTTCCGAATGGGATCGATCTGCCCCGCAAGCCGCACCGCGACCCGAGCGTCGATGGCAGCCGACGCTTTATCTGCCTTGGCCGTCTCGATCCGGAAAAATGCGTCGAGCACATGATCGATGCGTTCGCGGCACTTCCCGCCGACGCAAAGGCGCAACTCACCATCCTGGGCGATGGCCAGTGCCGCGTCCCTCTCGAGGAACAGGCGGCCCGGTTGGGCCTTTCCGGCAAGGTCACATTCGCCGGGGCGGTCGAAGATGTGTTTCCCTTTCTGTGGGAGGCTGATTTCTATCTTTCCACCTCGGCGTCGGAAGGCATGTCAAACGCCCTGCTCGAGGCCATGAGCTGCGGCGTGGTGCCGATCGTCACCGATGTCAGCGGTGCGTCCGACGTTGTGGAGCATGAGCGCAGCGGCTTCTTGGCTCGCTCGCAGGTGGAGTATTGCGGACTCCTTCGTCGCGCGCTCGGCCTATCGGAAGCCGAGCGCGATGATATGGCGCGGCGCGCAGTACAAACAGTCACTGCGCGATTCAGCATGGAAAGCGTCGCAACACGGCAAATGAGGTTGTATGCCACTCTTGTGGGACACTGCCACCCAGGTCGTGAGGCGATAGGTTTTTAAGGAGCAACCCCGAAGCCGGCCCAAGCAATGACGACTATTGATGCCGGAGAGCGGCGCTGAACGAGATTCTTGATCGACTACAACGCAGCAAAGAGGCCAAGTAATTAGCCATGACGGTCGACTTTCGCGAAAAGCTGAGCTTCGTGGCCAGGGAAAAGTGCCCTGGATGCGGCCGCTGCCATAATGACTTAGGTTATGAAGCGATGGAGAAAACGGTGAGCGCCTGAGGGATCCACCCCGCGAGGCGTTGGGCGAGAAAATAGCTCATGAGGTTGGAGCACGCTTGCATGCACTGAAGCGTGGCAGTCCAATTGGACAGTCCGGAGCAGGTCAACTTGGACGAGGTAACTGGACATAAAAACCTGACACGAAGGGCAGCCAACGGCCTCTCGTGGTCGGGTGCCACATTGCTGGCCCGAACCTTTTTGAATGTCCTGGTCACGGCCGTTCTCGCGCGCCTGCTTTCCCCACAGGAGTACGGCGTTGCCGGCGTTGCGCTGATCATCGCAGCCGTCGGCAATAACATTGCCAATCTCGGCATGTCGCAAGTCCTGGTCCAGCGACGGGACGTCGACGAGCGCCATATCGGAACCGTAGTTTTCTTGTCCATGATAATCGCTGCCATTCTCGGCTTGCTTCAATGGGTGTTTGCACCGCAGATTGCCGATTTTCTTCATGTGCCGGAATTGGTCCTCATTTCGCGCCTCCTTGCGGTGATGATGGTCGCCAACGCGTTCAATCTGACCGCAGAGGCTATTTTGTCGCGGCACCTGAAATTCAGAATATCCTCCACAGCGAGTCTGGTCGCTTGGATTGCTTCCCATGTCGGGCTTGCCATTCCGCTCGCCTATTTTGGACTCAGCTATTGGGCCTTGGTGGTCGCGTATATGGCCGAGGCATTGATCCTGGCCAGCATCTATTTCTTCATCGCCAGGGACTATCTTGTGAGGCCCAGTTTCGACATGCAGTCCTATCGTGATATCCGCGGACCGAGCCTAGGCTATTCGCTGGCTGGTATATCATCCGTCACCGCCAAATATATCGATAATGTCATTGTCGCGCGGTTGATCGGCACTGCAGAACTGGGCATTTACTCGCGAGCGTATTATCTGATTGCTATGCCAGCAAATCTGTTCGGCAATCTGAACAAGAGCGTGATTTTCCCGCTCCTGTCGAAGGTTCATCACGACAAGGCCAAGCTATGCAGCGCTCAACTCAAGGGGTATGCTTTGACGGCGGCGCTTGCTCTACCGACTAGCGCATTTCTATGTTGTTTCGCCAAAGAGATTGTTCTGACAACCCTCGGCCAGAAATGGACGGATGCCGTCGCTCCCGTTATCATATTCTCTGCAGTAATTTATTTCCGCGTGGGTTACAGAGTGTGCGCAGCCGTGACGCTTGCGACGGGCCAAAGTTACCGAATGGCCTCCATGCAGATCATTTACATGGCCCTTGTCGCTTCATTCGCGTTCTTCTCGGCGCCCTACGGCGTGAACGCAGTGGCCTTTTCAGTGTCCGGCGCCATTGCGACGAGTTTCTTCCTCTATGCGGCGATGACTTGTCGGATGACGGGATTATCAGCTCTGGATTTCGCGCTCGTCCATGCGCCGCCTGTCGCATTCGCCGCTGTGGTGTTCGCCACCGGCTCGGCGGTCAAAATGCTGCTTGCCGGATCGCCCGACTATCTTGTGCTCGCGACCGGACTTCTCGTTATAGGTACATTGTCCGTTGTCACTGTCTATCTGAGAGCGTCGCTACTCTTCGGAAAACATGGTGCGGAAGTCTTGCAGACTCTAACATCCAAGAAAACGAAATGGATTAGATTTGCATAGCCAACGATACCCTGCACACTCGGCGCCTCTCCGACTGCCCATCCGACGATTTGGAATGCGCAATCACATCATATAAGTACGGGCATTGGAGACACAGTCGGTGGCCTTGAGACGGTTGGCCTCCTTGACGAGGAGGCGATTGCCGATTTTCTCTCACCGGAACGGCTGCTCCTCCAAGCCGTTAACCGCACAAAGTCAGAAATTATCACCTCCATAATCGAACAATTCCGCGGTTGCGCGGGTGCCTTCCCAAATCCGCTGTCGTGCTGAATGATCGAGGCGGGCAACCGCTCGGGTGTTGACGTCTGATGCGATGTGATCGGATGCTTCGTCCAATTTTATCCGCAGCTTTTCGCCAGTTGCGGCGTCTGCGTTTGCCTTTCGCGCCGTCCCAAATGATTTAACCTTAAACCTGATCTTTCCGTCCTCCGCTGCCGCTATGCCGAGCGCGTGGTAAAGGCTTCTAACAAACGCATCCGGTGATTGGATCAAATCCTCGAATCGAAGCGATAGCGCATCACGCCTCCTCGAGGCTTTGAACATCAGGCTAGTCACATCATTGTACCATTTGATCGCGCTCGCTTCGCTGAGACCGCTGCGTATCAGCCCTTCGCACATCGGCAATGGATGCCGCGTAAGCACAAGGTTCCGCGCTTCCATAAAGCCGCGCGCAATCGCGTCGTCGAATGCGATGTAGTAGTCCATCACCTTCAAAACGACGTAGCGTGCTTGGGCCTTTTCGTTGCGTTCCCCAGGGAGGACGGTCTCGGCAGTCGCTGCGCGCATATGCCGCCAAAAGACGGGAACAGATGCCCAGTTGACGGCCCCGCCAATATGGCACGCAGCCTTGCGCAGCTTGTGGAAACGTCCGAACACTCCCACATGCCATTCGTACTTTGGCATCAACACATCCGGCGAACTGCCGATGATATTCCAGACAATGCTTGACCCACCTCGGCCAAAGCAATTCAATAGAAGTGCATTGGGCGGAAGAGCCTTGCCCGGCCTAGTGAGAGGCGAAGCATCGATCCTGTCGGCGGTCTGCATCTGCTTTCTCCGTTATAGCATCAGGCGCGACACACTTTCCCTGGCTGTCGTTGAAAGGCTAAACCGAAACCTATGATATGCTGCGGAGCTTGTGAGGAGAAGCGCGATATTAAGAAGTCACATCCCGAAACCAGCGATTATTGGCACACGACAATGACCAACCAACTTTCTCGCCGGGACCTGGCGCGGGCCGCATGCGCCGCCCTTGTGCTGAGGGCATCGGGTCGCCTGGGGCGGGACGCTCGCGCCGCCGGTCCGGCGCAAGGCTCGCAGCCGAACGCTCACTCCTGGCATCCTGGTCTGTTCCCGGAAATGATTGTGAAATCCTGGTTTCAGGAGGATCTGGCCGAAGGCGAAGTCTCCTCGTGGCAATCGGGCGGCGTGAAGCCGGTGGCTGCGATGCAAGCCGAGCCCTCCCTGCGCCCGACAAAGCTTCCGAATAACGGCGGCGTTCTCTTCAAGAAGGGCACGAAACAGGCATTGACTTGGCCCGCCGATAACGATTCCCCGTATCTTCACCGCTGGTGGTTGGTGATCGCCCGGTGCAATTCGGCAGTCAACGCCGACGCGAATAACGTTTCCGTTCTTTGCGTCAATGGCGCGGAGGGTGGCCCGGTGCATCGCCAGCCCCAGGTCTGTTTCAAGCCCTCGGCCGGCACATTCGTTTCGCGGCTCCATGACGGCAAGCTCAAGAGCGAGGAAGGGCTATGCTCGACGGATTTTGGCGACTGGAATGTCATGGTCGGGTACCGCCGCGGATTCGTGACGCAGGCTGTGGTGAATGGGATCAACACGGCCGGCCAGACGATTTATGCATTGGCACCCAACCGGATGAAATCGCAGAGCTTCATGGGCGATGTGAACAATCCGATGAGGGCAGATGTCGCGATCGACTGCGTCATCATCGGACAAAGCGAACTAAATGACTCCCAGATCGACAGGCTAATGGGATGGGGCATGTGGCGCGTCGGCCGGCAATCCGCCCTGCCCGGCGATCATCCCTATCGCCAGAGCCCTCCTTCAGCTGTGGATGCGAACGACAAACCGGCACGTTATGCGTTCGATTCAGCCTCGTGGGCGTCCTGGGCAGCCATCGGCGATGAGCGATATGCTCATCGTGGTGAGGCGGCGCCCCCGATCCGCGCTTACACAACGGTTTTTTTTGACGACTTCGAATCCAACTCGGTTGTCGATGATTTCACAGGCGCGCAAAGCAGCATCTGGTATGCGCCGACCCATCTGACGACCGTTGGTGTTGACGCCGCTACCCCGCCGATCTCGGCGTCGCCCTCCTCCTATGTGCACGACGCCACCAGCCACACGCTGGCGCTCCGGCTCTTGCATAAGGGCCGTTGGAGAACAGGTGCGTTCTCTTCCGTGAACAACAATGGCCAAGGGCGGTGTTGGGGAAAGGGGATCTTTGAGATCCGCGCCAGACTGCCGAAGATACTCGCGCCCCGCCCTGGATTTTTCCCTGCTTTCTGGGCGTATGGGAAGGAGCATCTATTCTGGCGGACGCGCAATCGTCTTGAGACGGACTTTTGGGAATATGACGGTCTCAATGGGGCCTATATCAACATCAGCCAGCACGTGCACAAACCCAGACTCGGCTATGCAGATCCACATATCACGCCACGTGACGTGCGCCGGAAAATCGCCGGCTATCAAGTCGATCCATCAAGTGGTTTTCCTAGCACGATCGACGTATACGATGGCGAATTTCATACGTGGTATGCGCAGATCGAAGATGATTATACTTATTTCGTGATCGACGGCTATGAAGTGGCGCGCGTTCCGACGACACCGGAGCTCGCAGTAAAAAAATACATCATCGTGGATTTCGCTTACGATAAAAAAAAGGGGCGCGCTCAACCGGACCCGTCGCAGACGTATGACATGGTGATTGACTATATAAGGGTCCGGCAGACGGAAACGGAACTGGCTAGGGTCCCGACGGGCTTCAGCGCAGTGCCGGCCTTCTCGGGCCGGGCTTCACCGGGCCAGGCGCTGACCGTCGTACCGAACGTTATTGCGTCGCAAATAGAATGTCTATGGTATCGTGACGGCGTTCCGATCGTGGGCGAAACTGGCACAAGTTATGAGCTCAGCTCGCGGGATGTCGGGCATAAGATTCGCTGCCATGTTCGCGCGGTTTCTGTGCTCGACCAGCCAGAAGCCTGGACCCCGGAGAGCGAGACCGTCGGCTAGAACGTATCGACTGCGCGACACCAGGATGCGTCATCACTCTCGTCGGACTGCTGACGAGCTCTGCCACCAGTAAGCCTCCCCGCAGCCGAGGAGGGTGAGTTTTCCCAACAGGCGGAAACCTCTTCGATATGCGATTGCCACAGCGGGCGGAACGATGGGGTCGTCGGCTGGAGCAGCGTGAAGTGTTTCTCCGCGGGCTGGCACTGAATCCAACAAGTTCTGTTTCCGGGAAAGAGAACGTGCTAAAAGAATATCGCGCCGCGAGGGGGCTGAGATGCGTTATCTCCTCACATTCGCGATACTGAGCCTCTTCCTGCCAATCAGGCTCGAGACGGGTCTTGTATTGCTGCGTCCGTTCGAGCTGATCGCATTGCTGATGCTTTTTTTTGGCCTGGCGACGGGGCGTTGGCGAAATTTGGCTTTTTCAGCCGGTTTTCTACTGCTCCTGCCCTTCTTGGGCTGGCACATGGTCTCGGCCTTCAGCGTCAACCCAGAGAACGGCCTGCGCGAGCTGTTGCAGATGTCCACCGTGGGCGCCTTTGCGTTCGCCATCGCACAGGAGGCTAGATGGCTCGAGACGCAGAAGGCCGTCAACATCTTGCTTTTCGGCATGATGCTGATACTCGCCTATACGATCACCTGGCATGTCGCCCATGGCTACTTGGTCGGTTGGAAGCATCTGGTCGATCCGAGGCTCGCGTTCACCTTCCTTCCAATTGCGCTCGCAGGGCTCCTCCTCTTCGTCAACCGGGGCAAGCGGCGCACCCTTTGGTTGGTATGGGTAGGGATACTTCCCCTGCTCCTGCTATCCGGGGAACGCAAGGCGTTTTTGATCTACTTCTTTCTGACCGCCGCGCTTCTGATGCGCGGCCGGCTCGCTGCGATGGTGCCAGCGATCGCCGCTGGCTTCGTGGCACTTTTCGTGCTGTCGACCACGATCAATAACGCCTATGTCGAGAAGCAAATGCAGACCATTCTCGATCCGCTGAGCATGGGGCAATACGAATATCTGGCCGCGAAGGGGAAATATGCACCCGGAGACACCCCGAGCAATGTACAGCGCGCGTTTGCTTTCACCCTGTCCAGACAACTCATCTCCGAATATCCACTGATGGGCGTGGGTACGAACCAATTCAAGAATATTATCGAGACGGATTTCAGCGAACTTCCTGACGAGTTGCAGCTTGGGATACATGGCGAGTTTCAACGTATCCTCACCGAGAACGGCATCATTGGGCTCAGCCTCTATGTTCTCATATGGATTGCTGCATGGTTTCGCTTAAGCCGTACTCTAAGCCGGGCGCTTTCTCTCGGATTGATCGGAGCGGTCCAGGCACGGCTTCTGCCCCTCGTGCTCCTTGTTCCCTGCGCCTTTTACGTTGGAACAGAAGCCTCCGGCACACGAGCTTTCGTTACGCTGAGTCTTGTCTCGCTCCTGCCTGAATTGACGCGGCACGGGCTTTGCCTATCATTGCACAGGATGCCGAGGAGCCATCCCAGGGGCATGAGACATCCTCGATTTCTCGCGAGCCCCTTGCCAGGAAACACGAGATGAGTGTTTCGGTTATCATGACATGTCACAATGAAGAACGCTTCATCGTGCAGGCAGTGGAAAGCGTGATTAATCAGACGGCGTCGAGCCACATCAAAGAGATCATCATTGTCAATGATGGCTCGAAGGACGGCTCGTCGGAAGTGATTGCATCGCTGGGTCGCAGGGAACCGCGCGCACATGTCCTGACGACGGCGGGGATCGGGCTTCCATCGGCGAGGAATCTTGCCATCAGACATGCTGCTGGCGATCTTATTGCAATTCTCGACGGCGATGACTTCTGGGCCGAGGACAAGCTTGAACGTCAATTAGCCGTCTTGGGCAATGGCTGCAAGGCAGGTCTTGTCTATGGCGATTTTGTCGATTTTTCCGCTCCGGATCTGTCCGATGCTCTACACGTCGCCGTGCGCCGCTATCGCGCGGACCAGTGCGATACGCTGCCGACATATTTTCTGCTTGATGGGCCGATTATTCCTTCCAGTATGGTTATGCGGCGGGAGATGGTCGAAGATATCGGCGTATTCAACGAGGCATTCAGGGCTGGAGAGGATACAGAGTTTTGTCTGCGCGCAGCCGAGCGTTGGACATTTCAACATGTGGCCGGAGCACTCGTCTATAAACGGCGCCATGGCTCGAACATAACCCGCAGACTCGACGCGCTTCTGCCGATAGGCGAAGGCCTCACGCGAGAATGGGCCATCCGACGGCCGGAACTTGCGCACCTCGCGCGTCGGCGCAACGCGCGTTTGTACGCAAAGGCGGGCAATGATTGCGTGGCTCAAGGCGAAACGAAACGCGGAGCGCGCTTGCTCATTCGCGCGATGTGGCACGATCCATTGTCATGGCGGGTGTACGTTTACTTTTTTCTTTGCGCCCTGCCGAGGGGCATGGATCCGCAGGTGCGCCGTGCAGCCAAGCTATTGTTCTACCGCGCCTTGCGCAAAGACTTTGCTGACAGCTCTTAAAGATGCTGGCGGAATGGCGAGAGTTCGAGCATCTCAGGCGGCAGCCCTGGAAATCCTTCCGTAGCGATTATTCTGTACCGCGACGGCAGGACCATAACGGAGGCGAAATCAGAGCTCTCCGATGCGCAAACGACCGACTATCCGGTTTTGCTTCCCGGTTCGCGCGATGAAGGCGGCAGCACTCGCCGGGTTTTGATTCCACCGCGTTCTGCAAGCCAACGGCGTTGAAGCCACGTTGTCGATGCAGCATCGATCGCTGCGTCCCGTCCCCGGAGGCGGGCCAAGAACGCACCATCCAGGCCAGTATATTCGATCTGTACGCCCCAGAGCGATACCGCAAGGAGCGCGCTCGGCGGCATTGTTAACAAAGGCGTCAACGAGCTCGAACATGTATCGGTGCAGCTCGCCGAGCTTGATAAAACTCTCGCCAAACAATCGCTCAAGGATCACGAGCTCTCCGGTTGATGACGCTACCGGGCGGACTTCCGTGGTTGCTTCAACAATCCTTTCATCGTTTGGCGATATTCATTGGTTCCCGACTCCGGAAAAGCTGAGCAGCTACTTTGGCCTCGGGCTCAGCCCATTCAGCTCCGGAAACGTCGCGCCTGCACAGGTTGCCCAGTCGAAGGTGCGTGCCCGTGATTTGGCAAGAGCACCGTCGCGCTCACGCAGTTCTGCATTGGCCACATAGGTTGCTATCGCGCGGGCCATCGCGTTCACGTCCTCCGGGGGCACCAGCACACCAGTGGAGCCCATGACCTCGGGTATGCCGCCGACGGCCGTCGCTATCGAAGGACATCCTTGCGCACCGGCCTCAACCAACACTAGCCCGAAGCCCTCGATCTTTCCCTGTAGCTCTCGTGCGAACAATGTGTGGCACGCCGCACGGCGGTATAAGCGCTTTAAGTCGTCGTCGGACAGCCTACCGGTAGCGATCACTGGAACACGAGCTCGTGCCGCTTCATCCAATATCTTTGAGGCATAGGCCTGATCTTCGGCCCGTCCAGCCATCACAAAGATCGGATTGTCTAATCCGTATTCATCGCGCGCGCTCGCGATAGCCCGGACAGTTTCCAACTGGCCCTTCCGAGGCTCGATACGTCCGACTGCGCAAATGACGCTTGCAGCTTGTGGTACAGCTGCAAGTTGCGGGTGTTCAAAATTCCCATGGATTGGCTGAAACCACATGGGATCCACGCCGAGATACGTGACGACACCCTTCCGGGGCATTCCAAAACTTTCGGAAAAGATCCGCAGGGTCGCATGTGAGTTGGCGAAAACGACATCTGCTCCTTCGTAGGCGCGGCGTACAAACCGAAAAAGGATGGAATCGGTCCTGAATTTGCTGACTTCGCTGCCATGAATCATCGCTCGATACGCTCTGCGATGGAACGGTCGTAGCACAAATGTCACAAGTACACTGCGTATGTCGGCGGCCAAAAACAACCTGTCCTTAGGAACGTTGCGCAGAATAGAAAGCGCCCGCAGCGCCCCGAATGGAGAAATTTGATGATGCCGCAGAATGCGATGGGTATCCGGCTCCTGGGGAACGGCAGGAAGATCAGGATAGGCAGGCGCTATGACGGTCGCAGCGTGGCCACCAGCACGAACGATGTCGACCAACCGTCCGGCGTATGTTCCGATGCCACCAGGAAATGGAGGATATTCGAACGTCATCAGGATGATGCCGTGCGGAGGCTGAGATATCATGGGTCAAGAACTCCCAATGCCGCCCGCCTCGCCTTTAGCCGATATGAGGGGATACTGTAGGCGGGCCGACAGAACAGTCCCGCGATGATCAGCGATGCCATGCTCTGCAATTGCATGCGTTCAACTGATCCGCGAATCGCAGAAAACCGGGCCGCTTCGCTACTGTCGCCAAGCAACTTTGGTTTCCCAGTTTGCGCGCCCGATCTAATAGACGCCACGTAACGGTTGCGAGCCCGCGGCGCCGGGCTGCGTGCGTGGCGCGCTCCATTCAGCCCCTCGGCGTCAACCCGCAGCAGATCCTCCATCGCCGTGATGCCTGCGGTCAGGCAGAAGCGCTCGAAGCTTGCTTCCAAAGCTTGCCAAGCCTACTCAACTTCCTGCCAGACATCAGCAATCCGTTCTTGCTATGCTTTCTCATGGCGTTGCTCTCCTTCGTGGAATCAGCACCCCGAGCCTACTGGCCCAAGGCGGGTAATGCTGCCCTTTCTGGTTCAAGAGCGACCGGGACCCCCTGGATACATTCGCAAGACGACCTAACAACTTTTTCGCTGCCGCGCATCGTGACGAGCCAATAGTGTACAATTGCGATCTTCACGAGACCCCTCTGTTCAATATGCCTGCTCCACAACTAGGCCTGGTAATACCGATGATAACGTTCACTGTAAAATTCGGCGCTGCCGAATTTTTGGTACCGCTTGATTCTTTTGATATCGACCTTGTTGAGCAGAACGCCGATGCATTTATCCGCCAGGGTCGGGTTGTTGTCGAGGATTTCGCGCACGAATGTACGAGCGGTCACACCCCATTCAACAACCAGAACAAGGCCGTCGAGGTGCTGGATAAAGGACCTCACGTCCGCGACTGGAGCCAACGGGGGCAAATCAACGACAACGTAATTGAACATAGGGCCCACCTTGAGTAGAAAGTCGCCCATTTTCTCGATAGGCTGCACGGTGTTTGCGAGCTTTTGTTGGCTCTGGTTCACGCCGGGCAGGAACCTCAATGGCAATGACTGATGGGCCAGCACGTCTCTCGGATTGAGTTCTCCAGCCAACAAGTTGGCCACGCCTCGTTCCCAGCCGTTGGCTAACATAGGGGACAATCCAGGATTGTGGATATCAGCATCGATCAACAATGTCTTACAACGCTGCATAGCAAGAACCATCGCTAAATTAGCAGCGACCAGAGACTTCCCTTCTCCCGGGAGGCAAGAGACGATGCCGAGCGCCTTGGTGCTCTTCCTTGGTAACTCGACGTCAACAGCGACTTTCACAGTTCGCATCGCTTCGGCGAATTCCGAGCGCGGATGTTGTTCTACCCAGTTGAAAGCGCTGTTCCCCACCTCGATGAATGGCGGCTCTCCGGCAGCACGATCGTGCTGGTTTCGCCGAATTGGCTTCCCGTCCAGCAAAGGGATCATTCCGAGCGTCTGAAGTCCGAGCTCATCGCGCACTTGAGCCGTCGTGCGGAAAAAGCGCTCACGGTACTCCCGAATTCCGCCCACACCGGCGCCAACCATGCCGCCGAGCAAGACGCAGAACGCCAACGTAAGACTGCTGTTCGGAGAACTCGGTCTGCCGGGGTATGGTGCCTCCGAGATAGTCCGCGCCTCCGTCAACGCTATCGAAAGGTTCTGCAGGCTCGCTTGGTACTGCTGCAGAACCTGTTCATATTGCGACTTGAGAGAGGACGCCTCAAGTTCGAGCTGGCGCAAGGTAACCAGCGTCTCCTTGGTCAGCGTATTGTCTGTTCGGAACCTGTGGATTGCGAGCTCGGCATCAACCGATCGCTTCCGCACCGTCTCGAGCTCTTCCGCCAGTGCGCTGCGAGCTCGGATAATCGACTCGTCTTTGGCTCCGACTTGGTCAGCGATATAGATTTCTGCATATTTACTGGCTATTTTTTGCGCCATTTCGGGGCTAGGCGACCGAAATTGGACTTGCAGAATGTAAGAATCTCCTACGCGATCTACCGTTATATTCTCAGCCAGAATGCCAAATGCCTGCCATCGAGGATCGGATCCTCGCGCGGCACTCGATTTCACCGGCGCTCCACTTGCTTCGGAACTGCCGATGAATGGCCAAAACAACCGAGCGACCGATCCTGTGAGACTGTTGAGCAATGAATATGGTGCTGACAAGAAAGAGTGATCGGTAGCAAGACCGAGGCTGTCAACGACCTTTAGCCCGATGCGGTCGGACCGCAACAATTCGACCTGACTCAGCATCATCGGGTCAAGCGGTGCGGAGCTTCCGCTCTCTGTTAACTTCGTCACGACGGATGGCTGGTTCTTGTCGATCAGGATTCTGGCGGTCGACTCGTACAAGGGCACCTCAGCCCAAAGATACGCCAGCCCCAGCACAAGTCCTGCGAGCGCGCATGTAAGGACGAACCTCAACTGCCGTTGCGCTGCCGCCACGAGTGTTTCGAGATCAATCGTTCCCCACTGAGGATCGCCGAATGTGAAGGCAGAATCCGGGTGCTTTTCAACTTCGCGGAGCATAAGCCTTCAAACCCGTGGGATGAGACTGGCAGCGCATTGGTAATGGCAAACACCATACCACATTATCTGACTAAATGTCTGCAAATTCAGTATCGACGCCCGCGGAGCACAGGCACACCGCTCGGGGCGGGCATCAGCCCGCTCTTCGTCAAAGGCGCAACTCCTAGCCTCATGCTATAAACGAAACCTCACGCGGCCCATGGTCCGACTGCCGCAATTCCGCTGCATGTCGTAAGCTCCAACTGAAGGAAGAAATTGAGTCGTGTTGCCAAATGGCAAAACATCTGAGCAAGAGATTCCGGGCTCCGGTTGAGCCTGTCCTGCGGGAAACAGGAATGGCTCGTCGATCACAGACGCGCGCTAACGATCACCGCAAGTGTCCTGCGCGCATCTGGCGCCTCGCGGAAAGCCTCTCCGGTGCCCGAATAAGACAGGTTGCAGTCACATTTTGTTTCGTGGTGTGGGGTGTCATCTTGCTGATCGTCCTGCTCTAGCAGCCAGAGCCTATAAAGGCAGAGCGTGGCCCGCCTCACTTGCTAAGTGGCTCGGCAGTTGCTCCCTTTCGGACTCATCGCGCGATGTGTGACTTCGGAGTCACCGATTCTTTGGAGACCGAGCGCCAGACTAGCAGCATGACAGCAACAAAGTACCCGATCTGTATCAAGATCCCACAAATTAACGTCTGGACAAACGTGCCCCAGAGGGAGCCGGTGAGCAAATATATACTGATGGCGAATGCCAACAGTACTATGACAAGGCCTCGCAAAAAAAGCAAAAAGGACATCGCCGTCCCACTCGCAGCCACTGACGTGACGCGCTCCTTGGCTATCCAGGCCTCAGCGCGTTAACCATCATAACATATCGGAACGGGTCAGGGCGACCGATATATTAGCATGTGCGAATAAATACGCCCAACCTGTGCCAGGACGCTTGCTTCCAGGCGACCAACTCCCGTTCGACCATCCACAGCTTCTCGGCCGTCGACCACCGCCGCCGTCGCTCGCGGCCGTTCAGGATCTCAATCTTCGGAATGCTACCAGTCATAGACACGACATTACTCCTATCTCTTATCAACATGGAGATCGTGTCCGGTTCATTCGGGCTATTTCATACGGATGGCTTTCCCTCCGGGGCCATACCTTGTTAGTGTGCGCAATGCACATCAAACCAGTCATGCCAGACAGGGTCAGGATCACCGGTGTGGCCAAGATCAAAGGCAAGCCACGTAAATGCAACTTCCTTCATTTGCCGCCACGGGCCATCAGTCTCATCACCGAATGGACCCGAGGAGCCGTAGGCAGAATGTTTCTTTGCAACATTCTCTGGTGCACGGCGACCCAGCATACGTCGAACACGACTTCGCAATGGTCTTAGATTTCGCGACCATTTGTTGACCTGATCGGGGCTATAACTTAGCTGCCGAAAATCCTCCTGCGCAATCAGTTTGAAACGCGAATAGCCGAGATTGTGCATAAAGAACAGATCCTCCAAACGGCTCTTCTCAAACGAGACGAATTGAGGGAGATCGTTTGGGTCAAGTGCCTCCAAGCAGAAATGATCTGCAGTCTCGATATCAACCTTGAGGTAAAAGGGTGTTCCAAACTCGGCCAAGATGTCGTTCATCGGTCGGCAAGTGACCTGGATCTCATGAGAAGTGTTGTTGCACATCTCCGCATTTTGCCTATCGAACGAGTTGAACTCGGGATTACTACTGATCCAAAATGAGGATTGTCCGTGACTTGGCCCAATCGCAGCCTCAACGACGTGAACTTGGCCCTTCTCGATCTCAGCAGCAAAACGTTTTCGCTGTGCTTCCGCTTGCGCAGGGTCTGCCTCAATCGCCACCACACGATAACCTTGGCTCACATAGAATGCCGTATCATCGCCATTATGCATACCGACGTCATAAACCAAATCGCGGTCCACGTTGCCCTCCTAAGGAGATGACGTGCAAAGGAAGATATTAAGATAATAAGTTGGCCGCGCTCTGCCTAAATCACCCTTCCGAGGGAGAGTAGCATTAGGGTCTTCACGAAACTATCATTAGCATGACCCGCCCGGCTGATATCCGCTCGACCTCCGACCGCGAATACGGGATGGGTTGTTCATCACGTCGCGCAAATGGCGCAACTTCGCCTCGGCGGATGAAATTTAGGTTTGTCATCTGCGTCCCCAATTAGCAGCACGACAATCATAACAAAGAAAAATCTCCCCACATGAGCGAATTAACTGCAAAGCGGGAAGCGTTCGCGCTGGCCTGTGTCGAGTGCGGCAACAGGGCAAACCCTACCGGAGCGCCTTCGATGTAAGGGAGAACACCAAGCCAGAAACCATCTGGTCCGAAGCCTCTCGCCTCCTGGCCGACCCTAAGGTGTCCGCAAGGGTGGCAGAGCTCCAGGCGATGGCTCGCGACATGGCGCTTATCTCGGTCGGAACGCTGACCAAAGAGCTAGAAGAAGCTCGGTCAATGGCGATGACGGAAAAGTGATCGTATCGCGGCCGGCACCGCGCGGATCACCCGCGACAGATGCCTGTCGTCGGCCTTGCCCGGCTCGGATCACGATATCACCCAGGATGATATCAATGCTGGCGCTGGCCTGCCTCGGCTGAGACGGCTCTTCGACCAGCAGCGCCGCAAAGGCGGAGCCGCGGCCATGCTTTCGGGCAGCGTCACAGACCCATGCCGCAGCCGCTTGCGCCAATCATAGGCCTGCCAGCGCGTCACCCCGTACTTGCGCGCCACCTCCGCCACCCCGAGGTCATCGGCATCTTCTCAGTTACACCACTCCCTGGGACGTCCATTTTGCCGTCTCTTGCCATGCACAAGACCTCGTCCATATCGGAGGCATCTTCGCATGGTCGGGTCAGGCCGAGCAGGTCGGAAAATCGAAGGGGCCTAACGAGCGCTTACTCCCGTTCGGCGGCCAAGAGAGGTTTGCCACACGGACTGGCCATGCCATGCGATCTGGATTTAGGCAGAGGCTGAGTAGAGTTGTGTGCGTCAAGTTGAGCAAAATGGGACGGCTTAGACGTTGGTGTGTCCGCCGCGCAGCTTCCGTGTTTAGCGGAGCGGTGGACATGGCGGCCGCGCGTCAGGCGGGCCAACGCCGCTCAGGCCACCAGAACGCGACTGCCATCAGTAGCGCGCGACCGGCTGCTCGCTGGCCGGCGGTGTCGCTTCCGGCCGACGACACGCCGGTGACGTCAGCCATAGCGTTTGGGCTCCACGACTGACCAGATCGACGACCAGGAGCGTTGCGAACGATAGCAAAACCATGATCGACGCGATCGCGGTGGCCGCCGGATAGTTGTATTCTTCCAGCCGGATGACGATCAGAGTGGCGCGATCTCGGAATATCGTCTGCCTTGTTGCCGTTGTTCAGAGCGTAAATTCGCCTCAAAGGAATGGCGTTGTGAGAAAGGTCTGCGTCGACGTCATGCTTAACATTGCGGGGTGATCGCGAATGTTGAATAGATCGGTGCGCTGGATGCGGGCAGGCAGCTGCGCTGCGCTCGCATGCGTGTTTTTGTTTTTCGCATACGCGATTCCGTCGAATGGCCTTGCCCTAGCGGAGGAGTACAATGTCGGCGAGTACCGTCTGCAGACTGGCGACGTGATCGGCTTCGCTGTCTTAGGCTATCCCGAGATGCAAAAGCGAGCTGTCATCGACCAAAGCGGTGTAATCGTGTTGCCGGTCCTGGGCCCCCTATCCGTTCTCGGGAAGACAATAGAGGATGTTCGCAAGGAGGTAATTGAGGGTTTAAAACCAAAATCCCTTCCACAACGATCCGCCGACGGCACTGAGACTTGGACTGGGTTTTACCCGGATCAGATTGTAGTTGATATTGAGGAATACAGACCCGTCTATATTGACGGGGACATTGCCTCTCCTGGGACTCAGGCCTTCAGACCAGGCATGACTGTCCGACAGGCTGTGGCGACTGGCGGCGGCTACCAGCTCGGTCGCGGTGAGCTTCAAAACCCTGAAATGACAGCAGCGGACCTTGGCGGCCGCCTCCACATTCTGCGCATCAAGTACCAGGAAAGCGAAATCAAGGCTGCTCGCATAGAGGCGCAGCTGAGCGGCGCCAGAGCGATTGAGGTTCCGGACACAGAACGTGACCCAAGCCTCGAACCTCGTCGCGACGAAGCTTTGCAGCAGGAGGGGAAGCATCTTGAAGCTGTCTATGCGGATCAGGAGAAAGAGCGCGCTTCAATTAAGTTGGCTACAACCAAGGCGGCGGAGCGAATGGGCTACCTGAAGGAGCAGCAGAAGGCGGATCAAGCGGGCGCAGCCGCAGATGCAGCGGAACTTGATCGCCTCAAGAAGCTCTTCGAAAAAGGTCTGATCCAGATCACGAGGGTCAACGATGCTCAACGCGCAGTGCTCTTGTCAGCGACCCGCGCGTTGCAAACCAATGCTGAGATCGCTCGACTCGAACGCGACCAAGGGGATTTGCAGCGCAGTCTTGATAAGCTTATCGACCAGGGTCGAATCGACCTGTTGGCTGACTTGCAGGCTGAACGCGCGGCGATGACGCAAATGCGCGCTGAGATGGATTCATTGACCAAACAAATCGCCTACGTGATGCAGATGCGCAGCGACCTTGTAGGCGAAGGGAACCGAATTACGATCGGTGTAACCCGCTCCACTGACGGACAAGCAGCGACGACCGAGGCGACTGAAGATACTCTGCTAGCTCCGGGTGACACCATCACAATTACGCTGAAGGCCCCATCAGGAGCGGCGGTCGCGAATTAAACAACTAAGTATTGTATAGAGGCGGCGGGTAGTTGCACGTGTCCTATGGAATTGTGGTCCGGGCCAAGATCGTTCTGGTGGCAGCTCAGGGTCCGGGCAATGACGTGATTGCCACGTGCGCCGCCAAAGCCTGGGATCAAGCATCTAGCTTCAACAGCTTGGGCTCGGTACGCCCGAACAGGGACGCACTCACCTCTCCAAATAAATCTTGTCATAGAGAGGCCGAGACTCGGCGTTTCGCATCCGTTTCACTCGAACCTTGATCCAGCGAGGGACCAGTCCGCGGCAGCAGACGTCGACCGTGTGAGGCAGACGTGAAATGGCCGTGCGCGGCTCCAGTACAAAGAGCTTCTTCGACAGGTACCAGGCTGCGGAAGGCCGCCCTTGAAGCAAAGCTCTCACGGCAAGCGCATTGATCGTGTCAAGCAGATGGGCATTGAGATCGCTCCCAAATTGCGGATATTTCTCGTGAAACTCGGCTAGGACAATTTGATACGAACGAAACATCTGCATGACATCGCTCGACATGTTGCAGCTCGTCCTACGGTAACCCACAAGATATTGGGGCACGACACGAAACTCGTAATTCTCCGCTATTCTGAGGCACATTAGAAGATCTTCGCAGCCTTGTGCGTTCCTCGCCCTCAGGGAAGGATCAAACTGTCCCGCCCGCTCGAATGCGGAGCGACGTACAAGCATCGAACTTCCGTTACCGACAAAGTTGTTTCTGCACATGCGTTGCAGCACGCGACCATCGGCATCGGGCTGTTTGAATGAAAATATCCGACCGTCCTCGTCGATCTCCGCAAACCAGCAATATGCCAGGCCAACTGACGAGCCTCCTTCCTGCAGGACGCGCAGTTGCAGTGCGATTTTGGATGGAGCCCAAAGATCATCCGCGTCCACGAAAGCTAGAAACTCGGCATCGGTGGCAGCGGCGCCGCTGTTGCGTGCGTGCGCAACACCCGCGTTCGGCTGCCTGAAAAAGCGTATACGCCGATCTTGCTCGGCATAGGCGGCCACGATTGACGCGGACCGGTCCGTCGACCCATCGTCCACAACGATAATGTCCAGCGCCTGGTGGCTCTGCTGGCAGATGCTGGTCAGCGTCGGGAGAATGGTTTTCTCGGCATTGAACATCGGCACCACGACGCCTATCACAGTGGCATTGTGCTGGCTCATTTGCCTTCGTCTTCTCTCACGACGTGGTAAAATGGCACATCAGGGCCGGTAGTTCCATCAGATTTCACTACTTTAGTTGATGAGTATTCAACCACGACGGCCGAGCGGCAAGGCAGAGGCCCCGGCGAGTTCCACTCAGCACTCCTGGAAGCGATTAAGTAGCGGCTTCCGGACTTTAGCTGGATATTTAGGAACTCCGATTGTGAAGGTGAGTGAGGAACCTCCCGAACTGCCCGTCGCGGCATTCCCGCTGCCCGAAGCCACGCAGCAGTCGCAGCATCGCTCGGTGAAACAGGCGTCCACTACTGCAACGACAGCGCCCCGGTCGAGATCGCCGGCTGCCACGCATGCACGCAATGCACCCGTTCATTGTTCGATCACCCCGATCGAGGACATACCCGTTATGGCGACATGGCACGGAATCTCCGGGGCCGCCGCCGATGCCAAGACGCAACGCCAAAATTACCTTCGGTCGCCGCGGGCCACCCGCAACCGGAAACGATGGTGGGCGTTGCTGTGACGAACAGGATATAAGTCTATCTGGCAGCAAGCTGGTTGAGGAAAGCCCCACCGTCATGAAGCCAATGAATGAAGAACACCTCGCAGTTCTACGCAGACACATGGTCGAGATGATTGCAATCCATACCGACCTTGCAAGCGAAGAACTCGGCAAGGCGGCGCTCGATGAACGGGTGATGGCTGCGATGCAGCGGGTGCCGCGCCATCTCTTCGTGCCAAGCTCGGTCGCGCCTTATGCCTACCAGGACATGCCACTGCCGATCGGCTTCGACAAAACCGTCTCGCAGCCGTTCATCGTCGCTCTCATGACCGATCTCCTTGCTCTCCGGCCGCACGAGGCGGTGCTCGAGATCGGCACCGGCCTGGGCTACCAAACCGCAATCCTCGCGGAACTCGCCGGGCACGTTTGGAGCGTCGAAATCATCGAGGAATTCGCAAGCCATGCCGAGACTCTCCTGCAGGGCCTCGGTCTGTCCAATATCAGCATTCGTGTCGGAGACGGGTCTCGCGGCTGGCCCGAGCACGCCCCATTTGATAAGATCCTAGTCACCGTCGCGGCTGGGCGGGCGCCGCCGGCTTTGGTTGAGCAGCTCAAGCCGGGGGGCCGCATGGTTCTGCCTGTGGGCCCTGAACAAGGGCAGTTGCTGACGGTCATCGACAAGGATTCGGTAGGGCAACTGAAGACTCGCAAACTCATCCCGGTTCGGTTCAGCCGGCTCGAAACGGTCTAATGAGGGTGCGGATATCTGGCCCACAGGGTCAGCAACTTCGCTATGGCCAGAGATGAGGCAGCCCGCGGGAGGATTGTTTTTAACCCGACTGTGCCCGCGACAGCGCCTCGCGTTTTCCGCCGCCCAAAACCAGTATGGGATTTCGCGTCTCACGGCTGCTTCGCGTCCGCTCGTTTGAGCATGGCAAATGCGCGATTGATCCGTTGCAGAGCTGTGGCGTTTGCCAGCAGTGCGTAAAGCGCGAACCCGCCCGTGAGAATCCAAGGCGAAGCGGCGCCCATGGCGATCGCCAATCCATCGGCGACTAACAGCACGCAAATGAACACCAGGCGTTCCATCCGTTCGAAGAAATCCGGCCACGCCTGGTTTTCTATGGGGATTTCGATCGCCGTCCGCGCCTTGGCGTAGCTGGTGAGGATTCCGCCGGCGAATGCGACCATTGCGATCGCCCACAGATCGGCGACCCAGCCTATTGCCGCAAACACGGCAAGTTCCTGATAACGGTCGGCCATGGCGTCGAAATAGCCACCGGCCTTGGTGCTCATATGTCTCCGACGGGCGACCGCACCGTCCAGCGCGTCGAAGGTGAAGGCCAACGCGAGGCAAAGGCCAAAGGCAAGGCTTAACTGGTGGTACAGATAGGCGGCGCAGGACAGGGCGACGAGCACCAGACCGCCGGCTGTAACCTGGTTCGGGGTCATGCCGATCCCGATCAGCGGAGAAGCGGCGTGCTCCCATAGCGGGTCGATACGACGTTTCATGAGACCGGCGATCATGATGACTTGGCTCCTCTGATGATGTCGTTCCGCGAAGTTTAACCGGCAAATTGTGGGTTCGTTCCAGTCCGTCGTCGCCGACCGAGGTGATCAGCGCGGCCGAGACCGGATCAGGCCCGGCTCAACCAGCAGCGTTTCTTTGGCGAACGTGGCCAATGGATTAAGGTAGCCACAGAACTGTCAAGCTGTCGGCGAAACACAAAAACTCCGGTCGCTGCGATAACCGTCCGATGTTGTTGCGAAGTTTCTGCAATGCCCGTCGCGTCTGCCGCCGCACATCGACTGGCAGTCTACCGGCAGTAACCCGAAAGATGTGACTATAATGCCTATTTACAATTCACGGGGAAGCCGCCCGAACCTCCATGCGTAAATTGCTGCCTAAGTTTGCTTACCTGCTCGCGACCTCTGCCGGCGCAGGATTATCTCCGTTATGGCCGGGCACGGCCGGCGCGGCTGTTGGAGTGGTTCTTGCCGCGATGCTGATACCTGCATCGCCTTGGCTGATCGTGGTTGCCTACATGGCCGTATTCGCCGTGGGAGTATGGGCGTCGTCGCATGTCGTCTCCCGTACCGGGACAGAGGATCCGCAGATCGTCGTCATTGACGAGACCTTCGGCACCGCCGCAACGCTTTCCATGCTGCCGCTCGACCCGGTCTGGTGGGCAGCAGGTTTCCTTGCTTTCCGGTTTTTCGACGTGGCCAAGCCTTGGCCCATCGGCATCGTGCATGAGAGGGTAAGGGGCGGACTCGGCATCATGCTGGACGATGCGGCTGCGGCTGTCTTTGCCGGCGCGTTGCTGCTTTTGCTGAACGATTTGATTCAACGTTTGCCGTAAGGGGACATCTCAGTCTTCACCTGCCACTGTCGAGCTTGTTGCGGCCACCGGGAAAAACAGACCTCTCTCCACCAAAATCTGCCGGAGCAGCGCTAGACCGCAGCGTCGCGCGGCCGTGCCAAATCGTTCGTTCCCTCCGGATCCGGCGCTTGGCCATAGCTCATCTTCTTCATCTGCTCGATCACCCGCGCCATCTCCTCGTCGGAAAGGACCGGCGGCTCTCCAAGTGTAAGCGCCTGGACATACATGCGCGAAAGGGTTTCGACCTCGTTCGCCAGCCACAACGCGGCTTCCATGGTCTTGCCGAGCGAAATTTGGCCGTGCTGGCCGAGCAGGCAGGCGAAGCGATCCTTGAGTGCAACCAAGGCATTGTCGGACAAGGCCTGCGTGCCAAAGGTTGCATATTCCGCGCAGCGGATCGTCGTACCGCCAGCCACTCCTGTCATATAGTGGAAGCTCGGGATCGTCTTGTGATGGCAGGCCAATGTCGTGGCGTAGAGCGAGTGGCAATGCAGCACGACGTTGATCTCCTGCCGCTCCCTCAAAATGTCACGGTGGAAGCGCCACTCCGAGGAGGGCCGTCGGCCGACATAGGTGCCGTCAAAGCCCATCTCGACGATGTCTTCGGGCCTCATCGTTTCGTAGGGCAGCGACGAGGGCGTGATCAGGAAACCGTCGCTGCAGCGCAGCGACAGGTTGCCGGCATTGCCCTGGTTGATACCGCTGGAGTTCATCCGGCGGCAAACATCCACCATCTCGCGGCGCAGAGCGCTGTCATCGGTCATCGATCGTTCCTTTTGCTGGTCTTGCCCTGTTGCAAGTTGTTTCGCTTCGCCAGTTCGCGCCATCGCTGTGCATAGGCTGCGAGCGCTTCACGGTCGCCGGCAAAGGCGGTCGGCCGGCTGAGTGCGATGGGAGCCGGCGTGTCACGAGTTTCATGTTCGCCAAGTAACGCCGCACCCGAAGCGGTGCCATAGGAGTCGAGGTTGTAGACTGTTTCGGCGTTTGGCCGCAGCGCGGCAACCAGCGTGGCGTAGAGCGGATCCCTCAGGAAGGTGCCATCCAATGCAACCAACCCGTCTTCGTTCAGCGCATCGATACATTCGGTCGTCAGCAGCGCGGCATAGAGCACTGCGAGCGCCTTGCGCTCAGCAGGGGTTTCTGCAGGCGGCCCTTCAAACCGGCCGCGGCCAGCGCTGCCGGGAAACAGGCCGTCATCGTCGCCGAACGACGGCAATGCGAAGGTGCCGCGCTCAATCAACAAGCTGACCAGCGCAGCGTCGGCCGCAGTTTCTTCTTGCCCCTGTCCTGCTACATGACTGAACTCTCGTCCGCCCATGGTCAAAACGCCGCCGACCGGGCGTCCCGTCACGTCGCTGTTCAGCACCATTCCGCGGTTTTCATCGAGTTGGTCGAGAGGTGTCGCCGCGCACATTCCGACTATCCAGGTTCCGGTAGAGATCACGCAGGCGTCGCGCATGCCTGCCGCCTGGTAGCGGTAGAGGTTCAGGCTGCTGTCGTGGCCGCCGGTCAGGACAGACAGCTTTTCCGGTATGCCGTGCCGGCGCGCCAGATCGTGCCGGATTGGCCCCAACGTCCCCCAGGCCGGATGGAATGGTGGCATGAGGCGCTGCCACCCCTGCCCCGCGACAATGGGCGACCACTGCTTGCGCACATTGTTCCATAGATGCGATTGCGCCGAGAGGATCGTCGTTTCGGCCGATGGCACGCCTGACAGCCGCCAGGCCCAATATTGCGGCAAGCCCAGATACCAGCGAGCCTGAGCGACGCGCTCCGGATCAACCTGCTGCATCCAGTACAGTTGGCGCGCCTGGTGGGCGGCCTTCAGCATGATCGCGCTGCCACGATCGAAGAAATCGCCCGAAAGCGGCGCGTAGCCATCGCGAATTGCGGGCGGCAGATCCTGCTCGTAGTCAATCATCGGCAGGGCGGATGTCTCGTCGGGATCTGCGTTCACCAGAACTCCCGCGGAGCCATGTCCGGTGCCGACCACCTTTTCCAGCGGATGATGACGGCACAAACTGGCGAGCGAGCCGAACAGCCAGCCGCTAATGCCCTTGAGATCGTGCTGCCGCCAAGGTGGACCGGGCCCCACTTCGTTGTGGACAGAGAGGCTCTCCACGAGCACGCCGTCGAGCGTCATCGCGGAGAGCTTAATATTGGTCTTCCCGACATCGAAGACGGCGATCCTCGCGCGGTCCGCCTTCTGCCCGTCACCCATCGTGTCAGATCAAACCGTATTGGCGAGCCTTGTTGCGCAGGAACGGCAAGCCATTGCCCATCACCTCGGCCTCATCCTTCGCGACCGGGCGCCAGACCGAGAGACCGTAGGAGACTTCCGGCGGCATGTTGATGAAGCTTTCCATGGCAAGTCCGCCCTTGAAACCGATCGCCGCCAGCGTTGCGTAAATCTCGTCCCAGGGGCAGTTGCCAGTGCCTGGTGTGCCGCGATCGCTCTCGGACAAGTGGATGTACTTCAGGTGATCTCGGGCGGCCAGAATGCCATTGGCTGCCCCCTTCTCCTCGATGTTCATATGGTAGGTGTCGAGATGAACAAAGATGTTGTCGGCCCCGATTTTCTCGACCATCCAGACGGCCTGCGCGCCGGTGTTGATCAAATGGTTCTCGTAGCGGTTTACGGCCTCGATTCCGAGCTCGATGCCGCGCTTCTTGGCGTGCTTGGCGGCGACGGTCAGCACATGCGCGATGTTGTCGTATTCCTTTTCGGTCGGTGGCAAACCGGTGCGTTCGCCGATACCGCCGAAAATCACGCCGGAAAGCGCCAGCGCGCCCATTTCCGCCGTCTTGTCGATGGCCTCTTCGAGATGTTCGATGGCGGCATCCGGCCGCACCGAGGCCCAGGCGCGCTCCGGCAGGCCGAGCGAGCAAACGGCAGGAAGATTGTGCTTTTCGAGCAAGGCGCGTGTATGCGCGGCATCGACCGCCGGCGCGTTCAGAAGCGCGATCTCGATAAAGTCCATCCCGTATTTGACCGAAGCCGCGATCGCCTTCTCCGCGCCGGCCCGGTCCCAGTTCATCGTCCACATCGAGGTGTGGACTCCAAAACCATGCATCTAACTCATCCTCTGTTTGTGTTTAGGAATTTGAGGCGCCCGGCAAGCCAGCGCAGGATCATCACCGTGATCATCAAAATGCCCCAGACCGCCGTCGCAAGATGCTGGTTTGCGCCCATCAGATTGAGTCCCGAGGACAGAAGCTGGAGCACGACCAGCGCAACGAAGACCGGGATCACTCGACCGAAGCCGCCGAACGGATTGACGCCGCCGAGAAAGCAGGCAAGCACGGTGATCAGCAGGTAAGACTCGCCGTGGCCGACACGCACCGAATTGAAGCGCGCCAGCATGATGATGCCGGCAACCGCGCACATCGCGCCGGACAATGTGTAGACGAGAACCTGCACCTTGCGCGTATTGATACCGGAATAGCGCGTGGCCTCGATATTGGAGCCGATCATGTAGGTGTTGAAGCCTAGCTTCATGCGCGTCAGCAAGACATGCCAGATCAGCACGCAAGCGATGAAGATGAGCAACGGTACCGGGATGCCAAAGATCGAACCGTAGCCGATCGCCGCGAAGAAGCCGGGAATGCCGGACACGTCGCCGCCGCGCGTCAGGAATTCGCCGAGACCGCGCAGGAAGATCATCATCGACAGCGAGACCAGGATCGGGTGAGCCTTGGTGTAGGCGATGACGAGCCCCATGATCAGCCCACTCAGTGCTCCGACCGCGATGGCAAGGACCGAGCCAAGGACAAAGGCGCCGATGCCTGCGTCGACCCCTCCCTGGCTTTGCAGTACCCAAGCCAGCGTCAGGCCGGCCATGTTGGCCGTGAAAGTGATGGCCAGGTTCAAGCCGCCGGTCAGGATCGGCAGCAGCATGGCAAGCGTGAGGAGGCCGAGTTCCGGCAGCTGGAAGGCGACCGATCCAAAGGTGGCACGGGAAAAGAAGTTCGGCGCGGCAAAGCCGAAAACGACCATGACCGCTACGAACGCGGCGAGCGGGCCTGCCAGTTCGGGGCCGAGCGCGTTGCGGGCGCGTTCAATCAAAACCGTCATGAAGGCACCCGCCGGCTTTTCAGGAACGGCAGCAGGCGTTCGATGCTGGTGTTCGAAAGGGTGATGGCGGCAAGAATAATGGCGCCGACGATCATCTTGAACGCGAAAGGCGATACACCCATCAAATTGAGTCCGTTTTGGGTGATCGAAACCAACAGAACGCCCAGAATGCAGCCGAGCACGCTGCCTTTGCCGCCGCCGAGCCGCGCACCGCCAAGGACTACGGCTGCCAGGACGTCGAGTTCGCGCCCATAAAGGGCGTTCGGCACGACTTCCTGTGCGTAATGCGCTTGGACGAGACCGGCGATGCCCGCCATCAGGCCCAGCCAGCCGAAGGCGATAAATTGCATGGCACCAATATTGATGCCGAAGCGGCGCGCGCCCTCCGGATTGTCGCCAAATGCGTAGAGCTGGCGCCCAGTGGTGGTGCGCGTGATCAATGTCCAGGTAGCGAACACGCAGACGGCCATAATGAGCACAGGTAGGGTGATTTCCGCCCAGCTGCCGTCAGCCATCTCTCGCTCGAACAGCACGACACGGTTGGTGAGCCAGTCCGGAAGATTGTAGATCGACACGCCGCCTGTGAAGAACATCAGCAAGCCGAAGAAAATGTTGAAAGTCGAAATCGTGGCGACGATCGAAATGATTCTGAACCCGTGGATCAGGAAGGCGTTGATGCAGCCCAACGCGACGCCCAATGCGCCAGCGATGATGACGCCGATAATCCAATTGCCGCCGCCGACCCAGCCGAGGACGGTCGCCGTCAGATATTGCACAACGGAGGCAGCAACCGCGAAGGAAATGTCAATGCCGCCAGCGACCAGCACGACGAGCAGGCCGACGGCGAAAATGATGTTGACCGAGCTGGTGTTCAGAAGGTCAAACGCGTTGCCGAGGGTGAAGAACCGGTCTGTGGCGAACGAAAGGAAGACGCAGATGACTGCGATAACGGCGAGCAAAGCCAGTTCCGTTGCGTGGGAGCGGACAAACCTACGCATAGACCGCCTCCTCGATCGCCTGGAGGGTCGTAGCGCCGGGTGCATATTCGCCGACAATGCGTCCCTGAGCCATGTGCAGCACACGGTCCGCGTTGAAATAGACTTCAGGCACCTCGTCCGAGATCAGGATAATGGCCAGGCCGCTGTCTGCGAGCTTGGAAACGATGTCGAAAATGCCGGCGCGCGCGCCGACATCGACGCCGACTGTCGGTGCGTCGAGGATAAGCAGCTTCGGATCAGTCGCCAGCCATTTTGCAATGGCGACACGTTGCTGATTTCCCCCTGACAGGGTCGAGATCGCGTCGTCCTGCTTTCCGATCCTGACGCCGAGATCCCTTATCCAGCGATTAACCAGAGATCGCTTGCGATCGCTCGAAATGAAACCGCCCGAAAGGATCTTGTCTAGCGAGGCGATGACGATGTTGTCGGCGATTGCCTGGGGCTGAATGAGGCCGAGCGACAGCCGGTCTTCCGAAAGATAGGCGACGCCGGCGGCGATCGCGTCACGGTTGGAACCGAAGCGAACGGGTTTGCCATCAAGGACGACAGAGCCCGATTTCGGCTTGCGCATGCCAAACAATGTCAGCGCCAGCTCGGTGCGCCCTGCCCCGAGTAACCCGGTGATGCCGAGCGTCTCGCCGCGCCGGACCGCCAAGGACACATCCTGGAATTCGCCGGGCCGCGAAAGCCCCTTAATCTCAAGCACGACCGGGCTCTTGCTCAAATCCCGATGCAGGACGGAATAGTCGAAGGTCTTGCCCGTCATCAGCTCGGTGATGCGCGATTGGGTCAGGCCTTTGGTTGGATAGACGCCTACCAGGGCGCCGTCGCGCAGCACGGTGACGCGGCTGGAGATTTCAAGAACCTCCGCCAAGCGATGACTGACGAACACAACGGCGACGCCCGACGCCGACAGATTGCGCACAATGTCCAGCAGATAGTCGGTTTCGGATTGGGTGAGCGACGCCGTCGGCTCGTCCATGAAGACGAGCTTCGCCTCGCCGACGAGGGCGCGCGCGATTGCTACGATCTGCCGCTGTGCGATGGGAAAATGGTGGAGTGCTAAATCGACATCGAGGGTAACACCAAGACGTTGCAGGGCGTTGGTCGCGACACGGCGCATTTCGGCATAGTTCACCAGCCGCGGCCAGCGGCCGATGACAGTCTGGAACGCGATGTTCTCGGCGACAGTCATCTCGGGAAACAGGGCGAGGTCCTGCCAGATGACCTGAATCCCGCCGGCCTGCGCCGTAACCGGCGACATATGGGAGTAGCTCTGGCCATCATAGTCGATCACGGCGCCCGCCTCGGGCTTGTACACGCCCGTAATGACCTTGATCAGCGTGCTCTTGCCGGAGCCGTTCTCGCCGGCCAGGCAATGCACCTCGCCCGGCAGCACCTCAAAGCTGACATTCTTCAGCGCCTTTACGCCGCCGAACGTCATGTTGATGTTGCGGAGCGACAGCAGCGGCCGTGACGCAGCGCCATCGAGTGCCTGATCAGCCATCGAGTTGAAACCCTGGACCCAATCGCGTTGACAAATCCTGCAGCCGGGCCGGCTCGAGGCCAGCCCGGCTGCCGTAGCCTTGGGAGGCTTTACAGGCCCATCGCCGCGAGATCGTCGACAGTATCCTTGTTGATGGGCACCAGCTGATCGACGATGATGTTACGGTTTTCGAAGTCGGGCTTGACTGTCCCTAGCCCTTCGATCGTATCGCCGTCCTTGATCTCGTTGCCCTTCATGAGATGGTCGGCCAGCGTGACGAAAACCTCGCCCGCCTGTTTCGGATTCCACATGAAGCCACCGGAGATCGCGTCGTTCTTGATGAGCTTCTGGCCCTGGCCCGGCGAGAACGGGCCGAGCACGAATATTTCCCCCACCTTCCGCCGCTCTTCGATTGCGCGGCCAGCGCCGATCGGGCCTTGGCTGCCGAAGGCGAGGAAGCCCTTCAAGCCGGGATTGGCGGAGATAAGGTCAAGCGCAGTGCTGCGGCTCTTGTCGACATCCTCGGCGACGCCGTAACGTTCGCCGACAAGTTTCATGTCGGGATTGTTCTTCTTCAGATACTCGATTGCGGCATCGGCCCAGGCATTGTGCAGCGGCACCGTCAGCGAGCCGACGAACACTGCATACTCACCCTTGCCGCCCATCTTCTCCGCCAGGAGCTTGGCATGAGCTTCGCCGAAGCCCGTCGCGGATGCCAGTTCGAAATCCCAGTCGGCGCCCTTCTGGCCAGGCGATTCATGCGTGATGACGATGATGCCGGCGTCCTTGGCCTTCTGCAGCACTGGCTCAAGCACTTTCGCATCGTTCGGCACGACGCCGATGACCTTGACACCCTGGGCGATCAGATCCTCGATGGCGCGAACTTGCAGTGCCGGATCAGCGCTGGTTGGGCCAACCATGAATGCGTCGACGCCGAGCTTCTGGCCGCGCTCCTTGATACCGGCCTCCATAGCGTTGAACCACGGAATGCCGCCTATCTTTACGACGACGCCGACCTTGCCGGCCTGCTGTGCCATCGCAGCGAATGATCCGCCAAGCATAAGGGTCGCGGCAAGCGCCGCGATCATGAGCTTTTTCATCTGTACTCCTCCCATAACGTTCCTAGTGGGAACACACTCGAGCCGTCGAATGACAGCGGCCGTTAGAAACCTCCCCGAAAAACGCGGGCACTTCCCATCGATTATCCACCGGTTTCCGCTTGCACAATCGATGGTGCAGATACTATTATGCATCGAGAAGCTCTCGTCAAGCGGGATATTTGCTCTAAAAGACGCGCGGGAGGGCCAGATGGATCAGCGGGTCAAGAAAAAGGCGACGATCTATGACCTGTCCGTGCTATCGGGCAGTTCGCCGTCGACCGTGAGCGCCGTGCTGAACGGCACTTGGCGCAAGCGCCGCATCAAGGAAACTACGGCGCAAACAATTCTCGGCCTCGCCGAACTCCACCAGTACACCACCAATCTGCAGGCACGAGGTTTGCGACGCTCGCGATCGGGCCTGGTCGGCCTGATGCTGCCCGTCCACGACAATCGCTACTTCTCCTCCATGGCACAGACGTTTGAGGGGCATGTGCGCAGCCGCGGCCAATGCCCGGTAGTGGTTAGCGCCAGCCGCGACCCGGACGAGGAACGGCGGACCGCTGAGACGCTGATCTCCTATTCAATCGACCAGCTCTTCATCGTCGGCGCCACCGACCCGGACGGCGTCCACGAGGTCTGCGAACCGGCGGGGCTGAGGCATATCAACATCGACCTGCCGGGAGCGAAGGCGCATTCGGTGATCAGCGACAATTATGAGGGCGCGCGGATGCTGACGGAAGCAATCATCCGCCGCTTCGGCAACGACGATCCTCTGCGGCCGGACGAGCTGTTTCTGTTTGGCGGCCGCAACGACCACGCCAGCCGCGAACGCATCGCCGCTTTCCATGCGACCAAGAAGGCGCTGCTGGGCACCGACCCTGATGACGGTGTGCAGTCCTCCGGGTATTCGCCTGATATAACTTTGCGCGCCTTCGAGGCGTATTACCAACGACATGGCAAGCTGCCGCGCGCGCTGTTCATCAATTCGTCGATCAATATGGAAGGTCTGCTGCGTTTCATGGCGGGCCGGCCGGCAGAAATGTTCAGCGAGCTCGTCGTCGGTTGCTACGACTATGATCCATTCGGCTCGTTCCTGCCCTTCCCGGTAATCATGGTGCGGCAGAATGTTGAGGCGATGATCACGAAGGCATTCGAGCTGATGGATGAACCGCCGACGGCACCGCAGACCTTCCTGATTGCGCCAGAGTTGATCCAGCCCAGGTCTGCACTGAAAGGGCCGCTGGACACTCTGAAGGATATAGCCTGAGCGTGAATAGGCGCTACAGGCGACCCCGCCGACCTCACGAGAGTGCCGCCGTCCTCACGGTGAGCCAACAAGGTGGGCGCGCAGTCGCCGGAAAAGGTCTATAGCACCGAGCTTAGAAGCGATAACGGATTCCAAGAGCGTTCGCATTAGAACCCTCCTTCATATCGCCAATTGTGCCGTCGGCGCCGGATCTATGGTGGAGCTGGTAGACAAGTTCGACATTGGGAGCTTGCCTGACTCTGAAAGAAAGCTCCGCACCAACGAAGCCGAGGAATGATGCATCGCCATCGTAGCGGATCTCGCGATCGCGCTCGATCTCGGTAGGGCCTGTAACGGCACTAAATCCAGCGGTCAGTGCGGGCGCAATCGCCAAATCACCAATGACAAGACCTTGGTGGCGAAGTCGCGCTCCGGCCCAAAGTTCGCCAGACGTATCGTCGTCCTGGCCAAATCTTATGGCCGCGCCGGTGACGCCACCAAGAACGAAACCAGCGCCTATATCGACGAGATCGCGACCGTATGCAGCTCCGATTATATAGTTGTCCGTGTAGTCGGCACCAAAAACATTGATCGTGTCCCCGAAGGCACCGCTCGCAAACACGCCACCAAAGACATAAACATCATTCTTGGTCGGCAGACCGTCTGTGAAAGGATCTTGGGTCGCAAAATAAATAAAGGGAGAATTGTCATCGGCGAGTCCAGAACTGACTGAAGTGCTCAAGATCACCGCAGCCAGGGCCGCTTGCAGTGCGTGCATAGACAAGCTCCGAATCAATCCATTTCTATGGTTGGCAATTGCACAGGGAAAAACAAGGTACGAATTGGTTTATCGCCAAAATACTGGATGCGGGTACATCCTAGTGGCTCGAACCATTCTTTAGGCTTTGCCGGGCGCGCGCAGGTGACCTTCGCCACAGGCCGTAACGGGCGCAGTCTTCGGGCGCCGGTCTAATAGTAATGGCATCAGCCTATACCAATTCACGTCCGTTGCAGCGTTCGACTGACCCGATCATCTGCTGGAGTTCCATCAACGATGGATAGGATTCCTGTGCGCCTTTTTTCCGGACGGCAATCGCCGACGCCGCGACGCCCCAGCAAGCGGCGTCGTAGGCGGACTTGCCGTCGAGCAAGGCGACGGCCATTGCCGCGATAAACGCGTCGCCTGCACCCGTCTTGTCGACCACATCGACCGACGGGGCGAGAATTTGCATTGCGTCGTGATCCAGTGCGAGAAAGCAGCCACCGCCTTCGAGCTTAACGCATGCTATCTCCACCCCGAGCGCATTCAGTTGGAGCGCCGCTCGGGCCGCATCGTCATTGGTGGCGATCGGCAGGCCAAGCAGATCCGAAGCCTCCTGCTGGTTTGGCGTAATCGCGCAGAAGCGACAGAGTTGCGACCGATCGATTTGGTCGGCGAATGTCGGGTCGACCAGGACTCTGAACCCACGTTCTTGCGCTGTCGCGAAGGCGGCATTCAGGGCTGGCAAGGGAATTTCAAAATCAGCAACGAGTATCGATCGATCAGGAGAATTCCTGATGGCTGCCACGACATGGTCAACGGCCGCGTCATTCCAGGACATGTTGGCATTGGACGCGGATAGAATGGCTTTCGTGCCATCCTTCGGAACCGCCACGATGGCAACGCCAGTCGGGACGTCGCGGGCGACGCCGACGGACCCCAGGTCGAGTTCCGCCGCCTTCAGCGGACCGACTGCGATCTCCGCGAACTGGTCGTCGCCGACGCGCCCGATAAGCCTCGTCGGAACGCCGAGGCGATGGGTGAAATACGCAACGTTGGCGGCTTTGCCGCCGGCGCGTTGGGCGAAGCCGCTGGCCCTAACTGTGCCGCCATCGCCAAGGGAGCCCTGAACGTCGAACTGCAGATCGGCATTGATGCTGCCCAGCGAGAGCACGATCGGGCGCGGCAATGAAACCTCCTCAGCCATTTCGAGCGGAAGTGAGCGACTGACCAAGAACTCGGGAACAGACGGAGGGTTCCGGGGTCGGGCCGGCGGACGCGCTGGTGCTTGTTCGATGGCCAAGGAACCCGCCGCCGACCAGATCGTTTGCGATCTGACCCCAGACTAATCGCAACGGAGGCAGACATGCTCGACATGCCGCATGCTCGCAACTGCGACGCGCACATAGCCGGTCGGCACTCCGCTCGGGCCAAAGCATGCCAAGGCCGGAGCACCCGATACTTTCCGTTCGGGCTCTAGACCAGCGTTATGCTGCGCGACGTTGACTATGTCCTGCGAAAACTCGACTGGATGCGCGCCGAAGGCATCTGGCCCAACGGCCTGCGCTATCTCTGGACCGATGCTTTTGGGGTCGTGCTCTATGTCTCGCTTTACAAGGATCTCGGCGAGGAACATTGGCTGGGTGAGGCTGAGCGGCTGGTGGCGGACGTCGAGCGTGTGCTCGGTCGTCCGCGCGGATTGAGGATCGGCGAAGCGGCAGATCGCGACGGACAGTATTTCCACTACCTGGCGATGTGGCTGTTCGCCTTGGCGCGTCTCGGCGATCTGAAACCGCAATACCGCGCGCGCGGCGTTGCGCTGGCGCGCGACATTCATCCGGCCTTCGTGATCCCCGGCCGCGGCGTGATCTGGAAAATGCAGGAGGATTTGAGCAGTCCTTATCCCGGTTACGGTCTCGGCAGTATGGACGCCTACGATGGTTACGTCTCCTACCGGATGCTCGATGAAGACGCACTGGCGCCCGAGATCGCGCAGATGCGTGACCTGATGGAGCGCGACTGGCGCACCCTCGACATCGAACAGGATCTCGGCCTCGGCATGATGCTGTGGCTCGCCCACTTCTTTCCCGCCGAGCCATGGGCCAAAGCGCAGACGAAACGTTCGCTGCGGAATTTGGAAACGATGTGGGTCGACCCGCCGGGCTATTTCAGCCGCGCGCCGTGGCTGCCCGATACGAAGTTCGCCTTCACCAATTACGGCGTGTCGCTGGGCCTGCAGGCCGCCGGCGTCTGGCCCGAGCGTATCGGGAGGTTGAACACTTTCTTCGAGAATTGGCGCTCCGGCGACGAATACGATCGCGAGGCGATCACCTGGGTGATGGCTTGCATCTCGCATCTTCCCGGTGCGTTTGTGTCTTCCGGACGGCCAAACAACAACTGAAGACGGTAAATCCGGAACGTTTTCGCGCCGGCGCGGGTTGTCGATGGAGATGCCTCGAAACGCATGGGACGCCGGTGAAATGGCCATTCTTTGTGGAAAACTGGGAAGCTGTTGGGTGGCGGCAGCCACCGCTACGAACTATCCCCCGCTCGAGGGATCGATCCATGCCGAGGCCGTTGTCGTGGGCGCCGGGATTGTCGGGCTCACGACGGCGCTTCGCCTTTGCGAGGCCGGTCGGTCGGTGATCGTCATCGAAGGCCTGCGGACAGGCGGCCAGGTGACCGGCCGCTCGACGGCCAAGATCACGACGCAGCACGCGCTGATCTATCGCCATCTCATCGAGACCTTCGGCCGGGACCTGGCGCAAGCCTATGCCGATGCGAATTCCGCCGGCGCTGTCCAGATCCGGGAATGGGTTCGCAACTATGGCATTCCCTGCGATCTCGAGGCCAAAGACGCCTATACCTACACCTGCGATGCAACTCGGCGCGCGGAGATCGTGGCCGAGGCAGAGGCCGCGCGGCAAGTTGGGCTGAACGCCGATAGTCTCGAGCGCGCGCCGCTCCCTTTCGAAACGGCCGCCGCTCTGCGTTTTTCAGACCAGGCGCAGTTCAATCCGGCGATGTATCTGGTTGGCCTGGCTCAAGCGGTGACGGCCCGTGGCGGAGGGATTTTCGAAAACAGCCGCGCGATCTCGATCGGCGAGGCAAGCCGCTGGCGCGTCGTCACCGACAGCGGCACCGTTCACGCCGAGCATGTGGTCGTCGCCACCAACATGACGGTGAAGAGCCCCGTCGGTATGGCGAACCGGACCCAGCCGCGCTGCCACACTGCCATGGCGTTTCGGATCGATGACCCTCTTGCTGTCGACGGCATCTTCATCGGCATCGACGATCCAACGCATTCCATCCGCACCGGCCGCGATGCCGAAGGCCCGCTGCTGGTCGCGCTCGGCCCCAAATTCGACACAGGCCAGGACGGCGACGTGGCGAAACGGTTCGTCGAGCTGGAACAATGGGCAAGAATGAGCCTTCCGGTTGGGGACGTTGCGTGGCGCTGGTGTAACGAGGACTATGATACGGCCGATAGAGTTCCGTATGCCGGCGAACCCGATCCGGGCAAAGCCTCCGGCTTTCATATTGCCACGGGATTCAACGCCTGGGGCATCACCAACGGAACGGCCGCGGGCACGATGATCGCGGATTTGATCTGCGCTCGGCCGAGCCCATGGCAAAAGCTCTATGATCCGGCGCGGTCTTATCCCGAGGACTTTCACAAGAATGGCGGCAGCCAATCGATTGTCTCAAGCCTCGACGACATCGTGCCCGGCATGGGCGGTGTGGTCGTCAGGGGTGACGAAAAGATCGCGGCGTGGAGAGACACTGAAGGGGTACTTCACCCGGTTTCGGCGACATGCACCCACAAGGGCTGCACCGTGACCTGGAACAACGCAGACAACACCTGGGACTGTCCTTGCCATGGGTCGATTTTCGCCGCCGACGGTTCGGTCATCCATGGCCCGGCTCGAAAACCGCTTTCGCCGGCCGTGCTGTAAGAAAGGCGGCGACTGACACGACCCGGCGTTACCGTGCGTAGGTTCCGACCAGCTCAGCCTCCTCCAGCGCGTGCTTGCGGGCTTCATTCCAGACAGACTGCACGCCCGCCTGTCCCGGCACACTGAGGCTCGGCACGTCGAGCGCGGCCAGCCGGAAATGATAATGATGGACGCCATGTCCCACCGGCGGCTGTGGGCCGTCGTAATAGGCATTGCCGAAATCGTTGGTGCCTTGCCGAAGTGCCGACGGACCTGGCTTGCCATCTTGCGCCTCGGCTAGCTCGCTGGCATCGGGCGGGATATTGAACACCGCCCAGTGCCCGAAAATCCCGCTCGGCGCGTCGGGATCCTGCACGACAAGAACAAGGCTCTTCGCATCATCCGGAACACCGGACCACTTCAGTGGCGGCGAGACGTTCTGGCCGTCGCGGGTATACCTTTCAGGGATTTTCCCGCCCGCCGGGAACGCAGGGCTGATAAGGGTGAGTGGCATTTCCATTTCCCCAATAAGAAGCACTACAGCCGAGACTAACGATATCTGGCGCTATTTCACGCCGCTTGCTGAGCTTCCGCGACGCGCCTGATTTCTGCGGGCAAGGATTCCCAAACCTTGATCATCTGCCCCTCGTCCACATGGTGAGCGAGTACCTTGGATACGACCCTGAATGCATCCTTAGAATCGACCGGTCGGGTGAATTCCAGCTCCGCCTTGATTTTGGCCAGAAACTCGTCGAGCGACCGCAACTTCTCGGGCGTCTTGGAAGGCTGATACTGGTCGTAATAGGCGCCGCGCACCAGGATCGGCAGCTGCGAGCCGAGGTGGGCTGCAAGGTCCGGCTGCATGCGGTCCCGCAGCGCGTGGAGCACCGCTCCAAGAACATGCCATGCGATCTGCCGATCCGGTCCCATCTCGGCCATGATCTCGTCGAGCCAGATGTTTGTGGTCTGCAGCGTCTTGTCGAATACGTCGAGTCCGGTGGCGCTCATCGAAGCCTCCTGTTCAACGGTTTGAATGACTCATTAGACGAAACGACCGTGGTCGGCTGTTGTTCCCGTCCCCCAAGCTTAAAGGCCATCTCTCGCGAGGGCGTGTGATCCATCCGGCCAAGCTTTCGCTCAGTGTGCTCCCGTCAAGATTTGGCCCGTCAAGATTTGGCCATGGCCACGGCGACGAAAACAGATTGTCCTTGCCTGTTGATGCGGAACAATATGGGCCTGTTCTGCTGGCGCGATTTCGTCCACTCCTCTTGGATATCCGACGGCTGTGTCACATTCCGGTTGTTGGCCGAGACGATCACATCGCCAGGCTGAAAGCCGTTTTCGGCGGCGAGGCTGTTGGGAGCCACTTCTTGCACGAATACGCCTGTGGTGTCCGGCTGGAGTCCGAGCTGCTGGCGCGCCTCATCCGGGATGGGGCTGAGCGACAATCCCAGACGCGGGTCCGCCGTTTCCGACTTTGGAACGGCGCCGGTCTGTCCCTCCTCATCGTTGCGCTGTCCGATAGTCAGAGCTATCTCCTGTTGGCTGCCTGCGCGGTTCCTTGTGAGCGTCGTTTTTGTTCCCGGCGTTTGGCTCGCAACCGCGAGCGTCAGATCGTGGACGCTCTGGATGTCCTTGCCGTCAAAGCGCGTAATCACGTCTCCCGCCTGTATACCCGCCTGCTCTGCCGGACTGCCGGGCTCGACCGAGGCCACGAGCGCTCCCTTGCTGCCGGGTATTCCAAGCGCCTCGGCAATCGAGGGCGTGATCTCCTGGAGACGCACCCCGATGAAACCGCGCTCGATCCTGCCGGTGCGGATCAACTGGTCGACGACGTTACGGGCGGTACGGGATGGTACCGCAAAGCCAATCCCTATGCTGCCACCTGTGGGAGATACGATAGCCGTGTTGACCCCGATCACTTCGCCGCGCGCATTGAACAGGGGACCGCCGGAATTGCCGCGATTGATTGAGGCGTCGGTTTGGAGAAAGTCGTCGTAAGGACCGGCATTGATGTCGCGCGAACGGGCCGAAAGCACGCCGACGGTGACTGTCCCACCGAGCCCGAACGGACTGCCGATCGCGATGGTCCATGCGCCGGGTTGTACTGCATCTGAGTCACCCCAGGCGGTCGTTGTTATGTTGGGCCGTGGGTCGATCTTCAGCACCGCGAGGTCGGTTGCCGCATCGCGGCCGACGAGCCGCGCAGGCAGCGTCTCCTTGTCGGAGAATACGACACGAATTTCGCTTGCATCGGCAACGACATGGTTGTTGGTGACGATGTACCCATCGGGGCTGATCACAAAGCCGGAGCCAAGAGCCTCTCGCACCCGCGGTTGAGCCGGTCCCAGGCCGCGGCCATCGAAAGGACTAAGAAGGTCGTTCAACGTCGCCTGGTCTTGGATAATCTGTCGGGTGGTTATTGCGACCACGGCCGGAATTTTCTCGCGCACGATTCCCGTGAAGTCGTTTGGGATTTCCTGGGCTGCGAGCGGAGCAAAGCCGCCGGCCGAGAGCATCAGAGTTCCGGCGATCAGGCAGGCGCAAAGTCTTTTGTTCAAAACCGGAAGCATGGTCTGCGACTCCTCCAGCGTTCAGTGATCAGGCACGCGACAGCTCCAGCATGAGCCAGCGGTTCACCAGCGGATCACGACAACCTTGTCGCTCCCGTTGGCGAGTTCGACAGCTTCGGTGCCGTCCGGCTTGCGGCTTTCAATCCGGGCACTTTCTACTGCTTCTATGCCAGCAATGTTGGCCGCAAAGGCCTCGTCAATCTCGGCGGCACAGACGAGGGTATCCGGCGGCAGATCCTTCACTTGGTCCATCAACTCGCGAAGCTTCATGGCGAACCTCCTTGCACGGCTACACGCCCGGATTCTTTCGGCCGCACATTCCAACCATGTCCCTCCAGAAAAGTTCCCTGACGAGATTGCGGGAATTTCACACGATGATCTCTGCGCAAGGGTCTCTCGTAGAGCCCGAGAGAACGGTCCTTGAATGCCATACTTTGAAGAAGGGCGATTTGATGTTTGCCATGCTTGGCAATGACCGCGGCGGTAACGCCGAATACGTCGTGGTCAAGGCGACGGAAGCGTCAGCAAAACCGGACGTCTAAGCCTTGTGGAAGCCGCCACCGTGCCGCTTGCCGGCATTACAGCGTGGACCGTATGAGGCGGGCCTTGTTCCCTTAAGAGGGCGCTCGAATTGCTTCTCTATACGGTCGCCACGCTCGCCGACAAAGAGCCCGGCCGGGCGAGCATGAAATCTTCACCCGGCCGCTCTGAAAGCAGGGCGTCGGCTCCACCCTCCACTGCGTTGCCGGCAATGCCACCAACATCTGGCGGCCAGTCGCTAACGAGAACGATCAAGACTTGTCGTCACCGTTCTGCGCTGTCCTCAATGCACAAACCTTGCCCTCAGCCAAGCCAGAAGTCTGTTGCCGGTAATTGTCCGGCGAACTCTGGCGGCAGCCCATCGCGCTTGCATCGTAGCACCGACGTGGCAGTGACAGACGATGTTGTGCAACTGCCAGTCACTCAGCTCGAAGAATCGCTTTGCCTCGCCGTAGGTGTCATCTTTCAGACCCATGGCGCGCAGCACCGGATCCTCATAGGCAACGGTGATCGGCGACCCCGCGCCACGCGCTACGGCACGGGCTTCAGGACTGAGATATTCGGTGCCTGAAAGCGCCCCGAGGCAACGCCGTGGATTTTGATCGAGAAGCTTTGCCCAACGCTCGATCCGCTGCGTCCGAGACATGGTCGGGTATGTCGCCGAGGGCTCAACTGTTGCAATTGTCTGCAGTTGGTCGAGTGTTTGGTGTTTCATGGTCGGCTCCTTTCAATAGGTCGAAGCGCCCACGCCCTCACAGAAGATTATTGCGCTGCGACGCGCCGACAAGGCCGGAATTGGCAATGTTAGGAGTTTGCCCCTCGCAGGGTTCGTATCAGGAACCTTCTCGGGGGCCTGCTTGTTTTGGCTAGTGAAAGGAGAACGTCATGAGCACAAAACCACCACCCGTTCCGGCAGAGAACCAGAGCCCTAAGGGTCCAGGCGATAAGAAGTCGATTCCCGTCGACCAAACGCAGCACGGCCATTCCGCCCCAAATCCCGACAAACAGGGCCAGCAGGGCAACACGAGGGTCAATACGACCCATCAAGGCTACCAGCAGGACCGTTAGGTGATTTCATGTCTACGTCGAAGAAGACCCGCGCCAGCATCCGCCATGGCGGTCCTGGCGCATCGCACGAGAATGCCAAGAAGCCGCTGGTGATAGAAAAGCCGCCAGCCGATTCCGATCAGCGCAGCCGCAGCAAGATCTCAGGCGGCGGAGGCGAACGCGACAGCCACCATACTCACGACTCGGAAAAGAAGGGGGGCGGCACCCGACCCGCACACCAAGGAAGGTGAATGTATTCACCTCCCGGCGAAGCCTGCGGCCCGGCACCTCGCATTTCTGCTGAAAATGGCGAGGTGCCAAGCATCATCAACCGGCTGACTGTGAGCGCCGCCTCGGCAGGCCCGAGTCAGGCATCCTTGCTGTGATTGCCCCCTCTAAGCGGTCCGAGGCAGAAAAAGCCTGTCGCCCGCTGGCTCGCGGCCGGCGGGCTTTCTCGTCAGCCTACCGGCTTTTTCCCGCTAGACGAGCGACACGATGCTACTTCCGGTGGAACAGGAAGCCCCTTCTGGGAGTTCATACCGTCATCAGCAGGCGCATGGACGCGCCCTTGTATGGCGCGGCAGCGCAAGAATGGGAGAACCACCATGACCCTCGGAACCATACTCATCATCATTTTGATCCTTGTCTTGCTTGGCGGGTTCAGCGGTCTGGGTGGCGGGCCGTTCTACGGCACCGGCTATTATGGTGGCGGCGGCCTTGGTCTCGTGCTACTCATCGTCATTATCCTGGTCCTTCTCGGACGCATTTAGTGCCCGCTCGATTTAGGCCGATAACTTCAGGGTGATCCTGTGTCGCGCTAGTACCTTGTCCAGGAATGTGGCGGCTGCAGGCAAAGGGGGCGCACGTGATTGTCCGGACGGAACTGAAATCGCTCAAGTGCATTATAGCCGCTCGGAAATCCACGAGAATGGCGCCATAAGTGAACTTCGTTGAACAAGCCGATGTCGGCCTCGGAGTTCCGGGCATTCCCGCTGCCGATCTGATGCAGGCACTGCCGGTCGCCATCTACACCGTCGACGGGCAGGGACGCATCACCTTCTTCAACGACGCCGCAGCTGAGCTCTGGGGCCATCGTCCCGTTATCGGTCGGGACCTATGGTGCGGTTCGTGGAAGCTTCGTCATCTCGACGGTCGGGATATGGCACATGACGAGTGTCCGATGGCCGTGGCGCTGCGCGAAGGACGGGATGTCTCATGGGATCAGGCGATTGCGGAGCGGCCGGACGGCGAACTCATCCCGTTCAGGGCTCACCCACGCCTGCTTCGCGACGAAGCGGGCAATGTTGTCGGTGCCATCAACACGCTGCTCGACCTGCGCACACAGACGCTGGGCGATGAAGCCCGCATGCGTCTTGCCGCCATTGTCGAGTCGTCGATGGACGCCATCGTCTCGAAGGACATGAATGGCATCATCACCAGTTGGAACGATGCGGCAGAACGCTTGTTCGGCTACACGCCTGCCGAGGCGGTCGGCCGGCCGGTGACGATGCTCATTCCGCCCGACCGTCTCAACGAGGAAGTCTCGATCATCAGCCGCATCCGCGCCGGCGAACGCGTCCCCTCCTATGAGACGATGCGCATGCGCAAGGACGGCACGCTCGTTTCGGTCTCGCTCACCGTCTCGCCGATCCGCGACGGGATCGGGCGGGTCGTCGGCGCCTCCAAGATCGCGCGCGACATCAGTTCTCACAAGGAGAACGAGCGGCGCATCCGTCTGCTCATGCGCGAGGTCAATCATCGGGTGAAGAACCAGTTTTCGGTCATCATCTCGATGATCCGCGAGACCAGCAGGCTGACGAGCACACCTGAGGCTTTCCTCGGGCAGGTTCGGGAGCGCATCATGGCGCTTTCGGAATCCCACGATCTCCTTGTCAATGCCGAGTGGCGCGGCGCTACGGTCGGCGAGCTCATCCAGGCACAGCTCAAGGCCTTTGCAGCGCAGTCCCGCGTGTCGATGGCCGGGCCAATGCTGATACTGCAGCCGAACGCCGTCCAGTATCTCGGTATCGCCTTCCACGAACTCGCCACCAATTCGGCAAAACATGGAGCGCTGTCCTGTAGCGGCGGACGCGTCGAAATCGATTGGAATGTGATCCCTGCCGGCGACGGCGCCGACACCTTTCGACTGGTCTGGCATGAGTTGGACGGCCCGATCCTGGATGCTGTCAGGGGGCGCGGCTTCGGAGTGGTCGTTCTCGAGCGGGTGGCGCCGCAGGCACTCAGCGGCAGCGGGCGCCTGGAGTTCCACGAGCAAGGCGTCACCTGGACGCTCGAGGCGCCGCTACCCTTCGTCCAGACGTCTGTCGCGGATAACGCGGCCGTTTGAAAGCGCCCGTGAAGCTGAACCTTCCCCTCCGACCGACTGTGCTGACGCCGGACCTATTGCGTTCGGTCCGGCTGGCGATGATAGAGCGAAACAGTCCTGTCCTGCAGAACATCGAAGCCGTCGCAATTCACTGAGTGCCGATGGACGTTATGTGATTCAAGTACTGTGAGGCTGTCGAATTCCATGGCCGCCCCGCAGAACTGGGCCGCTTGCAGTACCAGGCATTCGATGTCTTCAAGCGCGACGTTTTCTGCGAGGTTTCGCAGCCGCACGGCCTCGGCCACCGCGGTGACATTGACCATTCCCTTATAGCGGGCGGCTGCCCTAACTTGCAGGTTAACGTCTTGACACAAATGAGCCGAGTAACCGTATCTCATGGAAAACCCTTCAGGACCGGTTTGTCCCTCGTTGGTAAGCATGCGCCATGACGATCCGAATGGCAAGGTGATCAATAAAATTATATCGTGAAATCAATAAGTTAGCATATGGCGCGGACTGTGCAGTCGACGCCTCACAGTAACTGTCAACCATTCACGCCGACAGCGCATGAACCGGCCTTGACGGGCGACGAGACTCTTCCTAATTCTTAGACAATTACTAACTTTGAGCGGCTGGAGGCAAAAATGGCCGACCTGGAAAGACCCGAACGACTGCAGATCATGCTAAATGCTGACGAATTGGCTGCATTGGAAAACTGGCGCTTCGAAAGGCGCATGCCAAGCCGGTCGGCGGCGGTGAGAGAGTTGCTGCGGCGCGGTCTTCATGCAGACGGATTTTTGACGGCAGCACAAGGTGCCAAGTCACAGGATTTTGGGATTCTGCCCAGTTCCGGGATTGTCGATGGACCGTCCGACGGCGGCTAGCCGTCTCGAACTGTCGCTCAAGGCTAGCAACCTGTTTCCTTCCGACTTGCCCGGAGCCTTGCCCGCGCTCTGGAACCTCAGGCAATCGTCGCGCGTTCGGTGACACGCGACTACGGTGCCACACCCGTTTTGAGGCACGTTGTGCACCGGAGCAAAGGCCGGTTGCATCAATACACAGGCCAGCAAGGATCGAAGCAGTGAGCGTGCTCTACCGCGCGGCAAAAATCGCCGAACAGGCTCATGCCGGGCAGATGGACAAGACCGGACGGCCCTATATCGAACATTGCCGCCGGATCGTTGATGCCGTCGAAACGCTCGACCAAAAGGCCGTTGCCTACCTTCACGACGTTCTTGAGAAAAGCGACGGTTGGGACCGCGATCGGCTGGAGGCGGCTGGTTTTGGAACATCCATCGTGTCGGCAGTCGATGCCATGACACGCAGGCCGGACGAGGACGACCTCACTTTCGTGCGCAGAGCAGCATCCAACCCGTTGGCGCTGCCGGTCAAGCGCGCAGATCTCGCCGACAATCTGTGGCAGGCACGGCAGATTGGCGCGCCGACGTCGAAGTACGAGGACGGACTGCGGGTCCTCGACGAAAAATTCTCCCAATGAGGGAAAGATTGCCGCCTGCGGCGTTACCCGCCGATGTGGAAATTCAAGCGCCACCTACTCGGGGAGGTGAGGCGTGTGTCGCTTGTCCTCGGCAAGATCGGCATCGATCCGCGCCTTGTCGGGATCGAAGGCACCATGGCGGGCGATGGCTGATGCCGGGGTGTCGGGCGTCTCGTAGGCCCACATGAAGTCGTCAGCCGCTCCGCCGACCGCGTGAACCCGCCAGTAACTTGCTGTGCCCTTCAGCGGGGAGCGCGTTGTGGTGTTCGTCTTCTCCAGAAGCTCGAAATAGATATCCTCGAAAGGGATGTAGAAAACGGGATCGTGTCCATCTTCATGAAGCACTTTTGCCCGCTCGGTCGAGGCAACAATCGCGTCGGAGAACCTGACCGTCACGGTTCCATTGAACGGGGTGACTGTAAGCGCGCCGGGGTGGCGAGCGGAATTTGCGGCTGAGGGCTGCATTCGACTTCTCCGTTGGCTGCGCTGTCTCTCACTAAAACGTAGCATCGCCCATCAGGGTTCCAGGTCGGCCAGGCTTCGGCGTCTCAACAAAATGCAATTGGTTCCATCCCCGAGTTCCGTCGCTCGGGCAGCGATGGCCGCCTGTGCGCGCCATTCAATCCACTTTCAAGGGAACGCTACCGCCGAAACTTCGTTCATCGGTCACCAATACCGTATCGGCGGCGGGGCTTCGCAAATGAAGGGAGATTGCCATGAAAGTCGGCAACTGCATGACGAGGAATGTCCAGGTCGCGAACCCCGAACAGTCCATTCGCGAAGTAGCGCAGATCATGGGCAAGCTTGACGCCGGAGTGATGCCCGTGGGCGACCACGACCGGCTGGTCGGGATGATCACCGATCGTGATATCGCGATCCGCGGCGTAGCATTGGGTATGGGACCTGACACCAAGGTGCGTGATGTCATGACCCCGGAGGTCAAATACTGCTTCGATGACGAAGACGTCGAGCATGTGCTTGAGAACATGGGCGACCTGCAGGTGCGTCGGCTTCCGGTTCTGAACCGCGAAAAGAGGCTCGTCGGGATCATCTCTCTTGGCGATCTCGCGACGAACGGCGAAGCGGCAGAAGCGGGAGATGCTTTAAGCGACATCTCGAAGCCCGGCGGCGAGCACTCGCAAACTGCTCACTGACTGGCGCTGCGACACGGCGGTGCCAGCGCCTGATGTTCTCGAAAGATTGCAAGCGCCCTGCCAAAGCCTATGGTGAAGGTGGGGCCTTTGGGGAGTGGCTAGATTGGGTTGGTCGCTGAACCTCGGGACGATCGCCGGCACCACCGTGCGCGTTCATTTTACCTTCCTGCTTCTGCTCGTCTGGATTTGGCTGACGCACTATCAGATCGGCGGCACGCCAGCGGCTTGGGAAGGCGTTGCCTTCATCATTGCCGTCTTTGCCTGCGTGGTCCTGCATGAGTTCGGCCACATCGCCGCCGCACGGTATTTCGGCATCAGCACGCCGGATATCACACTTTTCCCGATCGGCGGCGTGGCCAGGCTGGAACGCATGCCCGAAGAGCCGGGGCAGGAGTTCGTGATCGCGGTCGCGGGGCCGCTGGTCAATGTCGCGATCGCCGCGCTGATCTTCGTCTTGCTCGGCGGGTCGGCGGGTGCCGAACAGATGGCCGGGATCGAGGATCCGCGCATGAACTTTCTCGCCAGGCTTGCCGGGGTCAATGTCTTCCTGGTCCTTTTCAATATGATCCCGGCCTTCCCGATGGATGGCGGCCGTATCCTGCGCGCCGCCCTCGCCGCCCGCCTTTCCTGGTCACGCGCGACCCAGATCGCCGCCACGATCGGGCAAGGATTGGCCTTCGTCTTCGGTTTCCTTGGGCTGTTCTACAACCCGCTGCTGATCTTCATCGGCATCTTCGTCTATCTCGCCGCGGCAGCGGAAGCCCAAAACGCACAGATCCGCGAGGTAGCCACAAGCGTCCTGGTCGGTGACGTGATGATCACCGAGTTCGCCCGGCTGGGACGGTCGGCGACGCTCGACGAGGCAATCGAGATGCTGCTCGCGACTACGCAGCACGACTTCCCTGTCATCGACTCCGCCGGCCATCTTGAAGGATTGGTGACACGCAACGACATGATCCGGACTTTGAAGGATAAGGGACCCGCCGCACCGGTCGCGAGCGCAATGCGAAACGATATCCCGAAAATACATTACCGCAAAAGCCTGGAAGAAGGCCTGCGGCTCATGCAGCAGGCAGTTGTGCCTGCTGTTGCCGTCGTGGACAGTTCCGATCGGCTGGTCGGGCTCATGACACACGAAACCATAGGCGAGATGCTTATGGTCCGCTCGGCGGTTTCAGATGCCTTCCGATTTGGTCGTTTGCGTGGGGACAAACCGCGACTCACACGGATCTGAGCACCAGGATACTCTTTCTACCGCCGGATCGAGTGAGTGCGCTTTAAATGGTAAGCGAGCGAGCCGAGGCAGGATAATTGCGCCGACACGGGCCATTAGCCTTGCCTGGGAGCAGAACCGGCCGGAACGACGTCGTTCCGGCCGGCTCATCTTCTGTGTCTCAAGCGCCCGCGACGTGAGGCAGAAGTTCAATCGCACCGCGATAGATCATGTCGCCAGCTACGTAGAGGATGACCACCAGGCCGACATAGGCAATCCAACGGTGCTTCTGAAGCAGATTGGCGATGAGATTTGCAGCAATGCCCATCAGCGCGACGGAGAGGACAAGGCCGAAGATCAATACGTTCGGATGCTCGCGCGCGGCTCCCGCTACCGCCAGAACATTGTCGAGCGACATCGAGACGTCGGCGATGATGATCTGCCAGGTCGCCTGCGCCAGCGTCTTGCGTGGAGCTTTGCCAGCTACGATGCCGTCGTAGTCGACGTCACTTTCCGAAAGCGCTTCGATCGCCTGTGTTTCCTGCGCATGGTTTTGCCGGAGTTCGCGCCACATCTTCCAGCACACCCACAACAGCAATATACCGCCAGCCAACAGCAAGCCGACGATCTGCAGGAGTTGAGTCGTCGCGGCCGCAAAGCCGATGCGCAGAACGGCCGCTGCGATTATACCAACGACGATTGCGTTTCTGCGCTGCTCTTTGGGTAGTCCGGCCGCGGCAAGGCCGATAACGATGGCGTTGTCACCGGCCAGCACCAGGTCGATCATGATGACCTGCAACAGAGCGGTCATTGCTTCAGGACTAAAAAATTCTGTCATACGGCACCCTTGCGTTCAGCTAGGGGTGACGCGGCTTGCGACCATAACCGTAGAGCAACGCGGACACCGCGTATGACAAGAGAATGCCGCTACAGCTGAAGAAATCTCAAAGCCAGGCCACCCGGATTGAATTCCAGTCCGACATCACAGTCCTGATGGACTGCCAGAGGGGCCCGGCCTGGTAGCACCTAGCTATTGCCGGAAATGCGAAAACTCAAGGCTTAATTGTAATTCGGCATGTGCGGCATCGACCCTCGGCAAGTTTCGTACGCCAAGTCGATCGGGCACGCGGCCATTGAACGGGCCGGCAGCCGCAAGTACACTGAGACCGTGGGCTTCGGTCAGTCTCTGTAATACTCGATCTGCGACCGTCGATGGCGATGAAGGAAATCCGTCTTGGCTGTTCATCGACGATCGATCGGCCAATATCTGTTCCCAATCGGCTCGTTGGGTCTGGCCGCACTGATTCATTTCGGCGCCGCGTCGATCGAGCATTCGCCGCTTTCGATCAAGATCCTGGCGATGATCGTGGTCGCTATCTTCATCTTCGCGACCGTGTTTGTGGTTTTGCATCATGCCGAGGCCGTCGCACGGCGGCTCGGTGAACCTTACGGCACGCTGCTGTTGACATTTTCGGTGACGGCTATCGAAGCATCGGTCATCGTTTCGATGATGCTCCATGGCGAGAACAACCCGACGCTGGCACGCGAGTCCGTGTTTTCAACGGTCATGATCGTGTGCGCCGGTGTTGTCGGGGTCTGCCTCACACTGGGTGGGCTGAAGCATCGATATCAGGACATCAAACGACAGGGCACCAACGCTTCCCTTGCTGTCATTATGGCGCTGACGGTTCTTACGCTGATCCTTCCAAACTACACGCTTGCAACAAGCCCCGGTGCGTTCTCCGCATCGCAACTCGCTTTCGTGAGCGTTCTTTCAATCCTCCTCTATGGTGCCTTCGTCTTTGCCCAGATGGTGCGTCATCGGGGTGATTTTATCGAGGATCTGACGTCCAGCGCGGAACATGAGGCGCATGTATCTGAGGGTGGGAACGTGACCACAAACGTGCTCCTGTTATTTGGTGGACTGGCAGGGATCGTTCTTCTGACCGAGCAGGTGGCCGGCAGCATCGAGAATGGGCTCGAATTTCTTCAAGTTACCCAGGCGGACGCAATCGTGGGCTTCTTCGTCGCTGCGCTGGTGCTTATGCCGGAGGCGGTGTCGGCGGTTCGGGCAGCACTCAATAACGAACTTCAGCGAGGACTGAATGTCGCTCTCGGCTCTGCCTGCGCCACAATCGGCCTGACAATCCCGGCAATCGGTGCGGCGAGCCTGCTCACCGGACGAAGCCTGACTCTTGGTCTGGGCCCGGGGGACACCGTGCTTCTCATCCTCGCGCTTGCCATCAGCATCGTAAGCTTTGGGACGGGCCGAACAACGATGCTGACGGGGCTAGTTCATCTCGTCGTGTTCGTCGCCTATCTGTTCCTTATCTTCGTGCCGTAGAGCGCGGGGCCTGATCCTGGCGCTATGGCAGGGTCAACATGCTCTTCGCCTCGGCCCATGGTTCCTGGGGCGTAGCGATCAGCACGACCAGTTGAAGATGTCGATCGGCCGCTGGGTCGGCTTTAGACAGACACCACTAGCCGGTCGAGAAAAGGCCGCTGGCCGACAAGCAGCTTTTCCCGGGCCATATCGAGGCCGAACCATTCTGCGCGATCGATCTCTGGAAAGAATTGCATGCGGCCGCTGCGCGGCGGCCATTCCATCTCGAACATGTTGCTACGCAGGCTGCCGGCGTCGAAATCGCCTTCGACGCCGAACGCCGTGATAAACTTGCCGCCGCGCTGGCGCAGTTCCCCTAAGGGAAGCAGTGCTCCCTTGAGCTTCCAGCCGGTTTCCTCCACAAATTCGCGGCGCGCCGCAGCTTCCGGCTGTTCGTCATCACCATACTCGCCCTTTGCAATCGACCATGCGCCAAGATCGCGGCTTTGCCAGAACGGCCCGCCCGGATGAACAAGCAACACCTGCAGTTCGCTGGTCGATCTGCGGTAAGGCAGGATGCCCGCACTTCTTTTCGCCATCGCCTCATGCCTCTGCCATGCAGCATGCCGCAACAACGACAAAGCAGTTGCCGGCTTGGCGCAGCAGACGCTGTGCCAACGTCACGCGCTGGAAAGCACGTCGCCAAAAATGGCCTTTCGACACCCCGCTCGGTTCGATTTCGACCCAAGCACGCCTAGTCTGTTCACCGATCTTGCACGAACCGCGCGCTGCCGGCGATCTCGACGAAACGTCCGATATGGTCGGGCCGATCGGTTGGATTAGCTACCGGCTCGCCGAGCGCGAAAGAGAAGCTTCCGTTTGTTCGGCATTACTCAAAAATTCGTCGCGTTCGGCTATCCACAGATCCGCATAGTCGACATTCTGCCACTCGGCAAACCACGGACCACCGCTTGTATAGTGGACCGCCTTAGGTGTGCCATGCGCCGGCTTTTCGTTCCAACCTTCAAGCCAGTTCCACTCTACTGGCAGGGAGCCCAGGTCCTCGTCGGCGACCCACTGCATTCGATGGAGATAGGCACCACTTTCGCGGTTCACGACCTCTGGCGTAAGCGACTTAACCGAAGGGTGCGCGCAATTGAACAGCATCAGCGACGACCAGTTTTTTCGTGGGTAGGATGTCTGGACCACGCCGTCCATCTTGGTAGTGGCCTTCGGCGTATAGTCATGCTGGACGCAATAGACCGCCTTGTTGGATTTCGTGTATTCCAGCAAACCTGCGACGTCACCGAGCCACAGGAAGTCGCAATCGCAGAACAAAGCCCAACCCGTGTAGTCGGCGAGAAAAGGTGTGAGAAACCGCGTATAGGTGAACTCTGTTGACGCGAGTGGATCTTTTTCCCTCCAATACAGTCCACGGGCACGCAGTTCGTCCTGTTTGATTGGAATGACGGAGACAGGCACCGAAGCGTTTTTAAGCAAAGAGTGCCGTGCTACGTCGTAGGCGATCGGCTCGCGGCTGTCCCATCCAACGAATACCCTAAACGCATCAGTCATATTCAGTACCTTGGCTCCAATTTCAAAACGGTCGTACACTAACTGTCTGGCAACAGCTCGGCAACAATGGTGCAGAAATTAGCCAGGACGATTTCTGAATCGCACAGATTTGCCTTTCACGCCGGTCCTGCTTTCTTCGGCGGATTTCGTCTCGCTGCCCAATGCGACAAGCGCCCATTTCTGATAGGTGTAGCTGGCCGAATAAGCGGCGACCATCGCGCCGGTCGAACCGTCCAGAAATCCCAGCTTGAAAACATAGCTGTTCATATAGGCCCAGACCGAGCGTAAAACCGCCTTGCTTATCGAGCTTCTTTTGCCCTCGGCAAGCAGCCGCGCCGCGGACGCTTCTGCGTATCGGCCGATCTTGTCATGCGCGTCTGCCAGGTCGGCGATGGAGTCATGCTCCATAGGATGGGACAATCGCGTAACCTTCCCATTCACCACAACTTTCTCGTGCACCGTGTCGTTGCTGAAGCGCCCGGACTGTCGACGGAAAAGCCTGAGCACCAGATCGGGCGACCAGCCGCCATGGCGGACGATGTGCCCACAAAAGCGGGATCTTCTTGGTATTTCGAAGCCATCATAGCCTTTTGGGTTGGCGATAGCGGCTCTGATTTCTGCAGCGAGGGGTGGCTCGACCCACTCGTCGGCATCAAGCGAAAGGACCCAATCCCCCGTCGCCGCGGCGAGGGCACGGTTTTTTTGCGCGCCGAACCCGGGCCAATCGAGGGTAATCAGGACCTTGGCCCCGAGTCCACTGGCGATGTCCCTGGTTTGATCGGTGCTGTTATTGTCGAGGACGACGATTTCGTCGGCAAAATGTACCGAGCGAAGGCAACGTGCAATGCACGCTTCCTCATTGCGGCTGATTATGATGACTGAAAGCGCCGGCACGGTCAGACGGTTCCGGCGTCAAAACTGCTACTGTTGTTCAAAGAAACTGGTCCCCCGGCCTGTTAGCACTCCGAGCGATACTAACGGATTCAAAAAAAATGTCGAAATTATCTCAGGTCGAGACTCTCGTAGAGCGCTATCATTCTCCTGATCATGACGTTGAAATCGTAGTGTTCGGCCGCCGCTCTGACCTTGGCCGCAGTCTCAGGCCGTGACGACAGCTGCAACGCACGGGCAAGCCCGGCGGCGAGGTCGTTTACGCCGGCTGCGTCGCAAACAAGCGTCGGCTCGAACCGATCGACCAGCTCGCGCGCCCCACACCCGGTGCTTACCACGGCGGGCAAGCCGCTGGCCATGGCTTCGATCACCACTGTGCCGAATGGGTCATAAATGGAAGGCAGCACGGCAATGTCGGCCGCGCCGTACCATGGCAACATATCTTTCTGCGGCCCCAACATCCTGAGCCTTGCGCCAAGACCAAGTCTGTCGCCGGCCTGTTTGAAGGCATTGGCGCGCGAATCATGGCCAATGACCCACACCTCCGGCTCACCGTCCAGCGTGGCGACAGCCTTCATCAATGGAAGAAGTCCTTTTCGCGCGAAACCCGAACCGACAAACAGGACGACCGGCCTGTTATCGTCGACATCGAGCTGCGCGCGGACCGCGGCCCGATGCTGTTGGCGCAGCTCCAGGTTGAAGCGGTCCAGGTCAACCCCGTTGGGAACATGGTGCACACGTTCCGCCGGATAGTCGTAGTGACGGATAATGTCCTCAGCCACCATTTTCGAAATGGCAATCACAGCTTTAAGCCGTGGGCTGGCATAGGTTGTGCGTTCAAGACGCAGCGTCTGGCGATGAAAGGGACTCAGCGCCGTCGCTGCCCTGCCAAGCCGCGTCTCGAAACGACGCCGCTCGGCAAGATAGGCGGCATGAACGCCTTCCCCGGCCCGGAAGACATCGCAGCACGGAAGACGATCGTTGCTCTGCACCAGGGCCGGTGGCATTTCGGCGATCTTGCGGCATGCGGCTCGGGCAAAGGACGTCGCCCGCAGGGAGCGGGGAAAGCGGCGGCCGGCACAATGGATGAATTCTATGCCTTCGTATCGCGGCCAGTCGCCGGACAGCACAGCCACCGGCCGTTGACGCGCGGCGAACGCCGCCATGATGTTTTCCAGCATGATCTCGCCTCCGCCAAAGGGCGCATAGCGCTGGCGTACGAACAGGATAGGCGTCTTCGGTTCCGCCTGAACCCGTTGATTATGCTGCGATAAATCCATGCGATCTCGCTACGCCGTTGAGCACTCCGGAACCGGCGGATTTGATAAATCACGCAGATGAGCGCGATTTGACCAGTTTGGCTATCCGCCTGCACTTCTGGAGTGAAGATGTGGTTATCGCTAGGCACTTATTCCATAATTTTCCATGATATTTTTGCAGTATAAAATTTCTTTTTCGGTAAGGTAGTCCTTATACCCGCCAACTACGCCGCGTCTAACTTTAAAACTATCGGAATCGGTGCTGTCTGCCGTTCTTAAGCGGTGACCATAGCGCTCATCGCTTTGCCCAGAGGATTCCTTGTTTCTCATTGACTCAAATCGACCGACGTCAATTGCTTTCGTAATTTTCTCCTCGTCTGGTTCTACCTTCAACCATTTTGCGATTCGGCTAAGCTCGGAGAGGGCATCGCTGTGGAGCGCTTCGTATCGTGTGATCAACACATCGTCTCTTTCGCTGATTGCCGCCAGCCACATTGCATTGAACCGGACTGTCCTCTCGATACCAAACCGTTGGTCTCGTACAAAGCTCGACAAATCACCTTGGAATAGGCCGCGCCATGCTTCGCGTTTGGTGACATGAAAATATCCGGAAATTGTTGTGTCGATCGGATTGCGATGCAAAAAAATCAGGGGCCGCTTTCCCAAAAAAGCGTCGGCAGAGCGGAAATCTTTTCTGTGGAACGCGCTGCCGCCGTGGGTGTAATCGAGGCCGACGACAAGTTGATCAAGCATGACTCTTAACCATGTCCGCCCCGATTTTGGGTAGGAAATGCAAAGGCCTAAATTACTGGAATTTTCTTCTGCCTTCGGTTTGGGCCACCGCAGTAATTTCATGGTCACCTCGCAAACATCCCTATCAGCTGCCGATTGCTAAGGACCCGGCTTCCGGACCTTATGACATGACGACTCATGTCGATCAAACTTGGCCGATGAGCAACCACGTCTTTTGTCGCGCCTCGTCCATACGCTTCCCAATCGGGGCGGCGGATTGCGTCAACTGTAAATCACTGTTGCGGTAGATCAGGAAGTCGGTGCTGGCGAGCGGCGAAAACAGATTTGGGTCGATTGTCCACTGTTGCTTGCGGTTTTCCCAGCGGTGAGGCATTTAGAAATTAATAGGAAAGAGCGGATGAACACCAGCACCCCCGACCTGTCGTATGAGATTCCCGTCCCGAAATCGAAGCAGACTCGTGGATTGAGGAAAATCGAACGCCAGTTGAGGCCGAAACTGCGGTCGCTTCGGTGGCGGGTTGTCGAGCAGGTTTTGAGCTGGCGCAATCCCGAGGCGTTGGCTTTTTACCGCAGAGCCATGGAAACCGCATATCTGCCTGACGACCTGATCGACGTAGTCCCGCAACTCAAGATCCTGTACCTCGCCACGCCAAAGGCGGCGAGTAGCCGCATTCGCAGCAACCTTGCAGCCATGATCGGAAACGACACCGTGTCGGGGTGGCGCAGCGACCAGAACTGGAAGGTGCACAACCGAAAGGCGTCGAACTTGCAGGCGCCCCGCCATGGCGTCCTGCAGTTCTATCGCATGGCCACCAGTCCGGAAGCCTTGCGATTTACCTTCGTTCGCAACCCCTATACCCGGCTGTTGTCGTGCTGGGCCGACCAATATCGTGACCGTCCGCTTGTGCCTGGTTATGGCAGGGTGGAGGTCTATTTAGCCTACCGCGAAAGGGCTGATCCGGCGCTGCCTGTAGGACCCGACAAGAGCCTGTCCTTTGCAGATTTCGTCGCCTTTGCCTGCACGACTTCCACATGGCGCATCGACAAGCATTGGCAGAGGCAAAGCGACATCATCGACCTTCCAGGTGTGGCGTTCGACCTCGTCGGCAAGACGGAGACTTTCGCACAGGACTTCGAACGGGTTCTCGATCATGTCGGTGCAAGCGACGAGATGCGACGCGCGGCGATGCCACCTCTGCACACCTCCTCGCGCCGCAGGCTTGCCGACTATTTCACGCCAGAACTGGCTGATACCATCTATCGCGCGTATGAGCGCGACTTCGATCAGTTTGGCTATCCGCGCGCGCTTCCTGAGTAAAGTGGTCGCGCGGCGGTTTCAAATGTACCCGAACGCCTGCATCAGGGGTTTCCCACGCCCCTCGGTAAGCTCCATCAATTCCTGCTGACCCAGTTCGGTCTTCCAGCGGCCGCGGCCATCATAAATTGGCTGGTTCACTTGCTGGTTGCGCAATGCTGCATGTTGGGGTTGCGCATTAAGTGTGAACCATCGTTGCGGGTTCCGATGATAATCGAGCAGACTCTGGTCGAACGACAATCCCAGGAAGGTGCAGATCTTTTCGACGGTCGCTTCCGGGTCATCGACAAGATCTTCGTAGCGGTAAATCAGGACGTCCGTGCTGCCGCGCTCGGCAAGGACCATTGTGTTGTCCGAAATCCAGCGATCCAGGCTCGCGGTCGCATCGCCAAGCCGCCTTGTCAGCGAAGCAACGGTATCGCGCCCATCGCGTACCGGCATCACGAACTTCGCGCCCGGCACCAGGCGTCGTATCCGGTCGACACGCCTGATATGACGCGGTGTCTTTTCAAGCAGCACCGACTTGCCCGCCCCAATGGCCGCCCGTTTCAGCTTTGAGTAGCGATACAGCGCAAGTGGAGCCCATTTGAAAAACACGTTCGTTTCTTCGAATGGCAAAAAGACATCGGCATGCGAGGCAAGAATCGTAGCAATCAGCGTGGTGCCGCTATGTCCGCATCCGCAGACAAAGCCTGTGCATCGGATCAATTCACACCTGCCCTGTCGTCGGCATAAGATATGCCATGCCGCTGAAAGGCTTCGTCAAGCCGCTTCCAGTAATCGAGCCGCGCAAGCACATTGTCACAAAAGGCAATATCATCCGCGCTGAGGTAGTCCAAATAACCACCGACCTTACCTTTTCGAACCTTGAAGCTTTCCGGGTCGTCAGGATCGCGCGGCTGCAATCTCCCGCCATAGCGCGCACCCAGCTCTCCTGAGATTTCAGATTGCTGCATTCGTTTGAACGATCTGCTGACGGCAACATCGGCAAGCTGGGACTCCTCAAAGGTTTTTCCCAAAAATTTGCCGATGCTGCGCAATGCGTCGTTTGTATCCCGCTGCACATCTTCATAGCGCAGAAGCGCAATCTTTCGCATGTGACTTGCGGCCGCAAACCACTGCAGGTTGAAAAGGGCAATCTTCTCGACACCGTGTTTGGGGCTTCTTATACAATCGCCGATCGGACCTGCTTCCAACCCATGGCGTTTGTTGACCTGAAAATATCCAGACACCGCAGTGTCGCGGGGGTCTCGCGTCAGGAATAGAATCCGTTGCCGTTTGTAGCGAGATTTGTCGGGGCTGATCTGCGCAATGTCACGCAGATCCTTGTGGTCGGAACCGTCATGCGTGTAAGCCGCATCGATGCCCAGATCGTCAAGCATTACGCGCAGCCAGGTCCGCCCGGATTTGGGAAACGAGACGACAAGGAGGGGCGGCTTTCTGGCAAAAAAGTTGGAAAACAAACTCAATTGCGGACTCCGATTGCGGGCACTTTGATCGAGCAGATCAGCGATTGTAAATATCGATTAAGGCATTGGCGATCCGTTGCGAAGCCGGCACCTTTGGATCAATCGACAGATTGGCATTGAGGAAGTCCCGGCTTTGCTCAAAATAAGTCGGCCTTGACCTGACCGCAGCGCGGATATCCTCGACGAGGTCATGCTCCGACATTGTTGGTTTGAAAGCGCCCATAGGGCTGTCGAACTCGACCATGGGAGAAACCAGCGGAAACAGCACCACCGGAATGCCGCAGGCGATTGCTTCGTAAACAGTGGTGCTTGGGCGCGTTACGAGCGCCAGAGCGTCCGGGAGCAGCTGTGCGAAATCCAGGGTCGATTTGTTCGGCATATCGACTTTTGCGAACATCGTGGGGTGCACGCTAACGACATGGGGAAGGCCGAGTTTCGCACATGCGGCTGCCACGGCTTCAATCGCTTGGCGATCTGCGGGCTCTTCGATATCCCCCTTGAAGTTCACCAGCACAAAAAGCCCTTCATCGTGCCTGGCGCCAGCGCTTCCGACGGCACGCTCAATTACCGGGGAGCCGACAACGTATGTCGGTTGGCGTCTTTGCTGCAGCGCCGCTGGTCCCATCGACAGGATGTAGTCAGCTCTCACAAATCGATGCGGCTGCAGCAGTCGCGCACCGCCGATCAGCCCGACCACACGGACCATGCCGAAGTTGATGGAGTCTATGAATCGCCTAAAGAATTGCGGCGCATAGTCATTTCCAGTCACCAGCATGTCGCCGGGTCTGATCATCCGCTCGAGCTCGGCAAAGCCGATATGCGATATTCCCCGGGCGTTGAGTTCAGGTCGCGCTACGCCGCCGCGTTTCAATCCATCGAGATGCGCGAACACGCAGCGGATGCCGCGGTCAACCAGAATTTCTGCCGCGTCAGCCAGCAGCCGAACATTGTTGCGGTTGTGTGGGACGAAGTAGACAGTCCTCGTCGCTGCCCTGCCGCGGGCGTAGATACGCCCGCGCTTGAACAGATTTCCTGGATGAACAAGCCGGTACCCGGCGAGGAGCCGCTGCACAAAGCCTTCGCTGACAGGAGAAGCCGCCTTGGTTCTCGACCTACCCAAAGATATGCATCGCCTCTTATCCGTGAAATTCAGAACGGCCGCCCCGCCGGGTAGTTTACAATGCTCTTGCCGTCAAGAAAGGCGCTTGACCACTTCGCCGGTTTGGACCTGCCTGACACACTCGCGATGCCTTGCGTGGTGGATTCAAACAGTGCTGATGAGTGAGCCCATGTGGTTTTGTGCGTCTTCCATCACCGCGGCCCAAGGCCTTTCCCGTTTCGAGACCAGCACGGCGGAAGGATAATAGGGTGTGCGATCGCCCTCGACCGGCCAGGAACGTTTGAACCCATCGCCAAGAATGAAGACCGACGGGATGCCGAGCGCGCCCGCCAGATGCGCCCCGGTATTGCTGATGGTTACCACGGCGTCCATCGCGGCAACCTGCGCCGCGAAAAGGTCCATGTCGACAAGTTGGTCGATTGATCCGTCATGGAGAACACGCGCGAGCTCGCCATCGGTCAGGATCTTCAGGTCGGACGCGACCTGGCCATATTGCAGCGAAACGAACCGGAGGTCGGCACGGCTGATAAGCCCGCGCCATGCGGTAAGTGGCGGCAGGTCCTTGCCAGGATTGGAGCTGCCCCATGCGACGCCAACCAGCGGCCGGCCATCCTTCCGATAGCGGGCGCGAAGTTCAGCGACCCGCGCCGGATCCGGCTTCAGGGGGACGAAATGCTCCCGGATCGTGGTCTCATCTGTCTCGAACACGGCCGTCAGATGCTGAACGCCCGCAAAGGCCTGCGCCTCGCCATAGGCGGCCTTGTTCCCTGGACCGACAGCTCGCACATCAGCGGCGGGAAATGTCCGCTGAAAGAGCGGCACCAACCGGTGCTCGACCAGGACGATCAAACGAGCGGCCCGGGCGAGCGCACGGCCGACGGAACTCGCATGATGGATCGCGGTGGCCAGACCCTGCTTTTCGGTCTCCATCAGATCGACGAGTAAGACCTGGTTCGAGATATCCTGGCCGAGCCATTCGCCGTTGACGCGGCCCTCAACGATGTGGCGCCGGGCGATCTTGAGCTCGGCCGCCGGGCCGTAGGCGCCCATACGCATCAGCGCCTTGCTAAGCTCGTCGAGCAGGCGAACCTCGCCCCGCGACTTCGCAATCGACCCCAGAGCCAGGGCTTTCGGCAGTGCGGCCGACCAATCGCGCGCCTCGATGCTTCGCCGATAATCCGCCATCTGATCGGCAATGTCGCCATCACGCCAGCGAAGGAAAAGCTGCCGCCGGTGGCGACGGAACCAGACCTTGTACTTGTAGCCTGCAAGCGCGACACCGCGGCGGAACCGGCGAAAGAGTTGGCTACCGGCCATCACCAACTCCACCGATGATTTGCGTAACCCGTCCACCTGCTTCCTGCATTGCGGACGCCCATGCCTGGCCGCCCTTCCGAACCAGTCGAACGCTTGGATATGTGGCTACCGTCTCGCCAAAGGCAGGCCACGACAGCCGAAACCCATCGTCGAGCATGACGACAGTCGGAACGCCAAGCGCTCCCGCCAGATTGGCGCCGGTGTTGCTGATCGTCACCACCGCATCGAGCGCTGCGATTTGCGCGGCAAAGCGGTCCATATCCGACAGCTGGTCGACGGAAGCGTCATGGATGATGCGTCCCGGCGCCCAGCGTTCGAATTCGGCGAGCGCTGGCCCGACATCGCCATATTGCATACTGATGAAACGCCCCGGCAGATTGCCGAGCAGCGCCCGCCAATCGTCCAGAGCCGGCAGGTCCTTGCTCTTGTTCAGGCTTCCCCAGGCGAAGCCGATCAGAGGCCCCGAGCCGCGATCGAGATAGGTGCTGCGTAGCTCGGCCACCAGTCGGCGGTCCGGCTCCAACGGAATGAATGGCGCGCGCGCTGTCGGCTCATCCGGCCAGAAGTGCTTCGCCAGTGTCTCGAAGCAGGCGAAGACATCGGCGTCCGTCGCCGCCACCTCCCCTTCTCCTTCCAGCCTGATATCGAGCGCAGGATAGGTTCTGCGATAAAGTGGCGCGAGTCGCGGCTCGACCAAAACGGTGCATCGTTCGGCAGCTGCGACCACCGGTCCCAGCAGCGACGCGAACTGGAAGAAGATTGCAAGATCGCCTTCGCGCCGCTCGACGGCAAGCCTGCGACCCGCAAGATCACTGCCATCCCATTCGGGCCGGCCGGGCACTTGCTTGCTCGACGCGATCAACTGCCAGGCACGATTCCCGCCGCCGAGACGTCTCAGTCCACGCCCGGCTTTTTTGACAAGCCCGGGATCGCCAAGCTGCTCACCGAGCAGGCCGAGTGCCAGCGCATGTTCCCGGGCCGCCTGCCAGTCACGCCGCTCGATACTCTGCGCCATCAGGCGCACATGCCGCTCGACGCTTTCGTCAGCATGGCGCGAGGGACGCCTGAAAAACTTCTTTGCCCTATCGAGAACCTTCTGCAGCCGCTTGCCGTCAACACCTTGCGGGCGCAGGTCGGCGGCTTTTGCCTTTTCAAGGATGGATCGTCTGCTCGGCACAGCGACCCTCAACTATCGCTGGACGGCGTCGAACGCACCGTCAGGATCGACGAGAGCCGCCGGCCGACGTCGTCGAGCACCACCGGCCACGCACGTCCTTCCTTGCGAATGACGAGCCCTTTCGGATACCAGGGCGTTCGATCGGCAATCACTGGCCACGCTGTCTGAAACTTGTCGTCGATCAGGAAAATGGTCGGAACACCGAGTGCTCCGGACAGATGGGCCGCCGTATTGCTGATCGTTACGACCGCATCGAGCGCGGCGATCTGCGCGGCGAAACGGTCCATATCAACCATCTGGTCGACACTGTCATCATAGATAAGCCGCGCATCATTGCCGTTGCGCAGGCGCCGCAGCGCCGGCTTGATCTGTCCGTACTGGAGAGAAACGAACGTCGCTTGTGTCTGGGCGATGAACCGTGCCCATTCGGGGAAATCAGGAACGTCCTTGGTGTGTGATTTGCTGCCCCAGGACAGACCCACCAGTGGCAGATCCGTCATCGAGCGATAGCGCTTGCGGAATGTCTGGACGAGTTCAGGATCTACCCGCAGCGGCACGAAATCGGCGGCAAGTCTTTCGGCATCGCGGCCGAAAACCCAGGCGAGATTTTCGAAGGTCGCAAATTTGTCACCAACGACATTCTGCTGCGCTGGAACCACGGTCGCATTCGGGAACGTCCGCTGCACAAGCGATACGAGGCGCGGCTCGACCCGAATTGTCGCGCTTTGCGCACATCCAGCGGCGGCGCCGGCCAGTCGCGCATGGCGAATAACCCGGCCAAGACTGCGAGGGTCATCCTCTACAAGATCGATCAGCAGTGTATCCGAACCGAGGTCTTCTCCGGTCCACTCATTGGCAGCTTTTCCTTTTCGTTGCCGGCGAGCGGACAGCCGAAGCTCGGCCGCTCGCGCGAAGTTGCCCAGCCGTTCGAACGCCTGGCCTGCCTTCTGCATCAGCTCCGGGTCGCGGACACGATCGGCCATGATAGCCATTTCATTGGTACTTGCTTCAAGGCCTGTCCAGTCCCTGCGCGCGATCAGCGCGTCGACCTTGGCCTGCTGCTCAAGAACGGAACGAGGCTTGGAGCCGGTATACAGCGCCCGCACGGCCTTTGTGTATCGGCGCAACTGCAGGCCCAATCCACCTATCACATACCGGATGTAGGAACCGTGGTAAAAACTGGTCATCGGCCTTCAGCGCAATACGCTCTGCCGCAGCGTTTTGCCGCCTTCGACGATTGGAGCGGACGCTTCCAAATGGAAGATCGAGCGATAGATTTCGCTGCGCATGGCGAGTTCGTCATGGGTCCCGGAGTCCGCAAGCATACCAGCGTCAAATACCAGGATGCGATCGGCCGCCTTGATGGTTGAAAGCCTGTGCGCAATGCAGATCACAGTGCGCTGAAATGCATCGTCGAACGCAGCCTCCATGACCGCCCGTTCGTTTTCGCCGTCGAGCGCGGATGTTGCTTCATCGTAGACAATCACCGGAGCATTTTTGAGTAGGGCGCGCGCGATGGCAACGCGTTGTTTCTGCCCGCCCGACAGATTGGTGCCGCTCGGACCCACCAGCGTGTCGAGCCCGTCTTCCAGGCTCGAAGCAAAGCTTGTGACCCGGGCGAGGTCCGCCGCGGACTCGATTTCCAGATCGCTGGCGTTCGGGCGTCCGTCCCGAATATTGTCACGGATCGAGCCTTCGAACAGGAAAACATCCTGTGAAACCAGGGCGATATTGTCGCGAACGTCGGCCAGGCTGATCTTCGAAATGTCCTTTCCGTCGAGGAGAATCCTGCCCCTGTCCGGCTCCATCAGGCGCAGGATGAGATTGACGATGGTCGTTTTGCCGGCGCCGGAGCGGCCGACGATCGCCAGCTTCTCACGAGGCCGCACCTCGAAGGAAACACCGTGCAGCGCAGGGCTATTCCCTTCATAGGAGAAGGCCACATCTTCAAAACGGAGGCCGCCCTCGACATCGGTGAGGTGCTCACCCGCGGTTGCGAGTTGTCGCTGTTCGGGCGTGTCGATCAAATCATACATCTGACCGACGGCCACCATTTGCTTCTGGATGTCGACATTGACCCGGGCCAGCCGCTTGGCGGGTTCATAGGCAAGCATAAAGGCGGTTATGAAGGCCATAAATTCGCCCGGCGTCTTGCCGTTGCCGAGGGTCTGCCAACTGGCGTAAATAATGAAAAGGCCAATGATGAAGCCGCCGCCTGTCTCCATCAATGGACTCATCAACGCCGATGTGCGGTTGATCTGGATGCCGCGCCTTTCCATCTTGCGGACGGCCTTCGCGAAGCTGGCGGCCGCCTTGTCTTCGAGTTGGAAGGACTTGATGGTGCGGATACCTTCGACGGCTTCCGTGCCGATCGACTGGACCAGTGCTGCCAACTCCGTCTCGCCCCTTGCCAGCGCCTTGAGCTTCCTGGTTATCGCGCCCACCGATAGGAATAGCAGCGGTAGAACCGCCACCGATATCAGCGACATCATTGGATCCTGCTTGACCATGACGCTTGCCAGGGCAATCAGCTTCAGCACATCGGAGACGGTGCTGCTCGTGATGGTGAGAATAACGGCGGCCCCGGCGCGCGCGTTGAACATGATCTTGGAGACGAATTTCGCCGGATGCTGGTTAGCGAATCGGTTGATGTCGAAACGCACCATTCGGGAAAACTGGCGGTTTTGAAGGTCCGAAACGATAGCCCGGCGAACCTTCCCCGTTGTGATGGTCTGGCAGTAGTCGGCGATCCCCTTGACCAGGAAAATGCCGACAATCACGGCGCTGATACCCCATGCGGCGGCAGCGTTCCGTTCTACATAAATGCTATTGATCATGACACTCATGATCCAAGCCGTTGCGCCGGTCGCCGCCGCAGCGACGATCGAACACAGCAAACCGGTGAGATACAGCCTTATGTGCGGCGGCAGGTTCTCCACGATCAGGCGCTTGACCAGCGGGTATGCCAGGGCGGCTGAAATTCGTTTCTTTGCGCTCATTCCGTTTCCCGATGCGATGTATCGTTGTCTGACGACCCTCGCTCCTGCCGATCCATGAAAATTTTCTCGGCGCCGTCACACATGCGCCAAACTGGTACCCGACGTCTGACTTCGTTCGAAGTTATAGTCAATCTTGAATCCTCCTGATTGCGGCTAGCGGCGAAGCGGACTAAGTGTCGGGCATTGCTGTCGGCGGCCGGCTAAGAAGATCATGGAGCCATTGTGACATTGCTAGAGCGAGTTCGACGAAAGTATTTTCGGCTCCGCCACCAACTCGGATACATTAAACCTATTCGCTTGATGGCATCGAACAAATCAAACACGAAGTATGACGACTTTGTCACTTCTGGCACCGTTACAATCCGCAAAACCTCAATATTCACTTCTGACGATATATTCTTCACGATGGGGAGTTGCTTCGCGCAGGAAATTCGACGTGCATTGACAAGCAGACAGATCGCATGCGTTCCGTCTTACAGAAATATCAGCTTCGACCCGACACAGGCCATCGTAGATGAGCTGCCTCGGCAGGAGCATATGAACTTCTACAACACCTTCACCGTTCGCCTTCAGGTCGAGCAAATGCTTGGGTTATGGGATCAGGCCCATGACGACTGGTGGCAGGTCAAGAAACGTGCTCCTTGGGGCCCAATCTGCTTTCAGGACCCGTACCGCCGCGGCATCTTCGCCAAATCTCCGCAAGTTCTCAGAAAGGTGATCGAGAGCATAAACGGAGAGATGCGGGTTGGCTTCGATGCAGCCACGGCATTCATATTCACCTTCGGAATGACTGAGGTCTTCATCAACAAATCCAGTGGCAAAGCAGCAGCACAGAAACCGCTTTATCGTGGCGGAGGCGGAATGCAGGAAACGACGCTTCACGTCAGCGGCTTTCAGGAAAACTACGCCAACGTGATGGCTACCGTGGACATGGTCCGTCAACACAAACCCGATGCACCGATAATTCTCACAGTCTCACCGGTTGCATTAGCTCGGACATTTCAAGACATGGATGTCGTCACTGCGAGCACTGAAGGCAAGTCCGTTCTTCGGGCCGTGCTTGGTCAAGTCTGCCGGGAACGGGACAATGTCCATTACCTTCCCTCATTCGAGCTTGTCACCTATGGAGGCCTTGCTCGTAGCTATAGAGAGGACTTACGGCACGTAAAGAAATCGGTCGTCGAGGAGATCGTTGAACAGTTTTTCAATGCATACTTTTCTCCGTCGCAGGCGCCATCACGCGGGAATTGACACCCTGTGCCTTGCCGCCGTGACATCTCTCTCTTGATGTCTATGGAAAGTAGCCGCAGCCATTCAGCGCTAGCTTGCCTTTACGACAATCGCCTGCCCCGTTGGAAGCTCGATGATGCCTTCCGGGCGGTTTTCAAAGAATTGATCAAAGGCCTTTCGGGCTCCAGGACAGAGTCCAGAGCCGTAGTCGTCACATATGATCATGCCATTCGCGCACACCCGATCGTAGAAGAAGGCAAGCGCGTCACGTGTCGGCTCGTATAGATCGACGTCAATATGGACCAGGGCGAAACGCCGGTCGGATACGCTGGAAAAGGTTTCTGGTATCCATCCCACATGAAAAGTGGTGTTGCTGAAGCCGGAAATATTCTCTCTGGCTATCTTCTCGTCGGTGCTGAGATCGCCGGACTTCCATGGCGTTCGGCCGTTTGGCTTGCGATCCTCTGCGGTTGGTTCGGAGAGGCCAGCGAACGAGTCGAAAAGGTGGTAGTGCCGTGGCCGAAGATCGCTCATCAGCATGAATATCGTCGACCGGCCTTGCCTTACGCCGCATTCGGCCACATCGCCATCGATACGCTCGATCGATCGCAAGCAGCTTTGCAGGACGAAAGCCCGGGGATCTGGAATCCCGCGGATGTTTTTGACCCGCTGCAGCGCCTTTCGGAAAAATGGCTGGTCCTTCCAGATCATATGACTGGAATAAACATAGAAGCCGTATTTGTCGGCCTGCTTCTGAGAAACCTTATACCAAGCCACGCCTCTGCGTTTCTTCGAAACAACAGCGCGCGCCATATCTCTTAATTTCATCGGTACCAGCATTTTCTATGTTCATAAAACGGGCGGAATCGAAAGCTCTGCCGGCATCAGACGCGGAATGAAGTCGAGTTCCGGCTGCAGGACATGGGCTTTTCGAGCGCGCAAGAGAGCACTTTCCGGTGCCCGTAATAAGGCGACGTCGAGGTTGGAACTTGCATGGGGTGCGACTCAAGATCACGGGCCACGTGCCTGGGCCGGTCCGGAAACAGTCAATCGACCGGCGCTGTCGGAGTTATCCCACTGCCCGGCTTGCGCTGCGCGCGCCGCGAGCGATGGCGCCCGCGGCAGATACCATCGAAAAGCTCAGGCATCGCGCTTGGCGGCGGCAGGCAGCCCCACAACATCGATCGTGGCGGAGGAAGACCCAGGTCTCAATGAAGCGGGAAGCGAAAGGCTGGCTGGCGCATTCCTGCCATTCTCGGGCATGGCGCGGGTGCGCCAGGTATTGTTCAGTCGCAAATCGAGAGGTTCAGTCGACTGCCCCGACCAGAACATCGGGGTGTTCAAGTATCGCGACCCAGCGCCCGGTATGCGTGGACGATTGCCTTTTTAGAAATCTATATCCAGTTTCCGACCAAAGCTTCACATCGTCGTTGAGGTTGTCGAGCACATAATCCCCTTTGTCGGTCTTGACCGTCAGCACTGCGTGCCCCTCGCCGTCTTTTTTTCTGACGACAGTGATCAGAAGGTTTGAGAGCGATATGCCCTCCAAATTGAGCATCTGACGCTTAAGCAGGACGTAGTCCTCGCAGTCGCCGATCGCGCTAACAGGATAGGACCAAAATTCCATCGTGCCGTGAACGGCAAAATCGCTCACCGGCTTGATCGATCTATTCACGAGTTTGGTGACGGACGCGAGCTTATCTTCCATTCCACTGGTCATAAGAACCGGCGGGATCTTGCCTGATCGTATCCTGCATTCTGCGGCCTGCCTTCGGCAGAATTCCATGTAGCCGACTGGGATGGAGGTCCGCTGCCCGGTGGCCATGGCACCAGGCACCGCATCGGCCGAAGCTTTCTCCATCGGCGTCGCGGACATCATCAAGCCTATCAGTAGGCCGGCACACAGCCATGCCCGCGGTATCACCAATCCCATTCGCCCCGCCCAAAGGTAACGACCAGAAACAATCTTTAATATCGCGTTACCATCTTTTCATGGGGACATCAACGCAGCCAACTACACAATTTGAAGCTACGGTCGCGAACAATCATCAATGACCTGCTGCTGGGCGCCGCGGTCAATGCTGGAGAACTTCCATAACCACTGGAAGATCAGACCTTCGCGTGTTGTTGCATGACCACATCGGCGCATTTCGGTCATCGACGGCTCAAATGCGGACAGGGCGGCCGAGAAAAAAATTGTAGCCAAATTTGTCGAAGCAAAAAAGTCCAAGAGCTACGGGCTCTCGCGTAGATTTGGCATACATTCGGATACATTTCGACGGCACTCGGGCAAACCTCTGCGACAGGCGTGGCGTAAGTTTCGATCGTGAGCAGGAAGCCTCGTCATAGTGACGGGACAGAAAGCCGACAGCGAATTCGCATCAGGAGTCAATACCGCGCGAGGCGCCGATTGGCAGGTCTGCTCATTCTAAGAAAGGAAAAATACGATGAACAAGCTTGCAACGGCTTTCGTCCTCCTTGCCTTGTCGACAGGAGTCTCGCTCGCTGCCGCTCAAAATCCGGACCGCGATCCGACCCGCGGATTTGCTCCTGATGTCGACAACAGAAAAATGACTTTAGACACCAATCATACGGCTTCCTTGCCTCTGTTGGTGGTAGCCCCGAAACAACAACGACCACAGCCCGGCAAGGCCCTCAGGGGTCGTGCACCATGGGCGGGCCGTTAATATACTGACATTGTCCTTCCATGCAAAAATGTCCAACCACCCGCCATGCAACAAGGGTGGTTGGACAGGGCGCAAGAAAATCCTGCAGCCATGAATGTTTGACCGCCTCTGGCGAAAGTATTGAATGCGTCAGGTCGCGAACTCAGGAAAAATCGTGGCGAGGCTCGAGGGTCACGTCTGCATCTGCGCCGCTGTCAGTCGGCCGTCACGTCGGCCGCTGCCATCCCTTCCAGCGCCGCCGCGAACGGTTCAATCCCGCCCTACTGGCGCTGGTCAGTGTTCCGCCGCCAGCGAAGATCGCAAGATGTATAGACAACCGGTCGCAACTGGTGTTCGTTTCCAATCCGATCGCATATCCGCATGCAATTTCGGAAAATGCAGGAATCGTGACTATGGACGCCGCTTCCTTGTTCGATCTGACGGGAAAAAAGGCGCTGGTGACGGGCGCCAGCCGCGGCATCGGCCAGGCTATGGCTGAGGCGCTCTCCGCGGCAGGTGCCGACGTCGCGGTGACCGCCCGCGACGAAGCGTCGCTTCTCAAGACGGCGGACCGAATTAGCGCTAACGGACGAAGGTCGCTTTGCCGGTCACTCGACGTGCTCGACACCGATCGCATCCGCGTGGTGGTCGACGAGGTGGCGGATACCTTTGGCGGACTCGACATTCTGATCAACAACGCCGGCTATGAGCAAGTCCAGCCGTCGCTCGACGTGGACGAAGCAGTGTGGGACCGCATCGTATCGACCAATCTGAAGGGCGCCTTCTTCTGCGCGCAGGCTGCGGCGCGGCGGATGGCTGCCGACAACAGCGGTGGCGCGATCATCAATCTTTGCTCGCTGACCTCCTATGTCGGCATTCCGACCGCGGCACCTTACGGCTCCTCGAAGTCTGGGCTTCTGGGCATGACCCGCGCGCTGGCCACGGAATGGGCATCGCTCGGCATCCGCGTCAACGCCATCGCTCCGGGGTATTTCCATACGGCGATGACAGATGCTTTTTATAAGGATCCCGACTGGCAGATGGCAATGCTGACCAAGATACCGCAGCGGCGTTTCGGCACGATGGAGGATCTGGCCGGAGCCGTTGTGTTCCTGGCGAGCGGGGCATCCGCCTATGTCACCGGTCATTGCCTCCCAGTTGACGGCGGCTACCTCGCGTCCATCTGAGCGACTGAGGGCGGTGCCACAAGAACCGTGTAGACCCATCTTGTATATGGTTGTATATACCAGCTCACAACGCTGGACGTTCTTGCATGCGGCCGGCGACAAAAAGGGGAACCACAATGCAGGAGCCTTTCCGGGCCGGAGCTTCGCGGGAAGCGAAAGGCGGCAGGGAAATCGCAGTCACAGTCCGCAACGTCGGGATGGACTTCGATGGGGTTCATGCCGTCAAAAATGCGTCCTTCGATCTGCCGAAGGGCCGGTTCCTCACCATTCTGGGCCCTTCGGGGTCCGGCAAGACAACCCTCCTGCGCATGATCGCCGGATTCCAGACCCCGAGCAGCGGCGAGATCTTCATCAACGGTGAAGCGGTGAGCGCGGTGCCACCGCACAAGCGGTCGATCGGCATGGTCTTTCAGAGGCTTGCGTTGTTTCCACATATGACGGCGGCTGAGAATGTCGCCTTCCCGCTGAAGATGCGTCGGCGCGATGCACGCACAATTCCCGAACGCGTCGAGCGATACCTCGCGCTGGTCCGGCTCGGGGGCTATGGCGGCAGGCGCATTCACGAACTTTCCGGCGGGCAGCAGCAGCGCGTCGCGATCGCGCGCGCGCTGGTGTTCGAGCCCGACCTGCTGCTGCTCGACGAGCCGCTGGCTGCGCTCGACCGCAAGCTGCGCGAGGAAATGCAGCTCGAATTCCGCCGCATCCAGCGCGAGCTCGGCGTCACCACGATCAATGTCACGCACGACCAGCGCGAGGCGCTGGTGGTTTCCGACGACATCGTCGTCATGGATCAGGGCGAGATCCAGCAGAAGGCGCGGCCGATCCATACCTACCGCCAGCCCCGCAACGCCTTCGTCGCCAATTTCATCGGCGTCACCAACTTCATTGCCGGTACGGTACGGTCCGTATCGGAAGGGGGCGACGTCTCCATCGTTCGCGGTGCTCTGACGCTTGCCGGAAAAATCGGCGATCCGGTCAATCCACCTGCGGAGGGCGGCAAGGCGTCGGGAGCGATCCGCGCCGAGCAGATCCGTCTCGCCGGCGACGCTGCTCAGTTGTCGAAGCTCGATTGCGTGCTGGCCGGGACTGTCACCGACACGATCTTCGAAGGCGAGCGCATGGTCTACGAGGTAGCCTGCGCCGCGATTGGCGACGAGGTCATTCGCGTTTTTGACCATGATCCCGCCGCGCACACGCAGTTCGACATAGGCGAAAGCGTGTTCCTGGGGTGGAATGCCAGGGACATGCTTGTTTTTCAATAGAACCGGAAACCGGTCAAACCCAGAGGAGAATGCAGATGAAGCGCTTCAAGCCGACATTATCCCATCTTTCCCGCAGAACCTTCCTTCAGGCCACCGCCGCGCTCGGCGGCGCCTCAGCTCTCGGCCTGCGCAGGTCCTATGCGCAGGAGCCGGAAAAGCCGGCGGAGATCATCGTGCGCGCCTGGGGCGGCAGCTGGGTGGATAGCCTGAAGGCCGGCGTATCCGACAGCTTCACCAAAATGACGGGGATTGCTGTCCGTCACGACCTGACTGAAGACAACGAGATCCAGCCCAAAGTCTGGGCGGCCGTGGCGCAGAACCGGGTCCCGCCGATCCACATCAACTGGGATACCACAACCAATGCCACGAAGTCGGCACTGCGCGGCGTGACAGAAGATCTCTCTGACCTGCCGAACCTCGCCAATGTGACGGACCTTGCCAAGCCGGCCGGCCTGGAAGGCTTCCCGATCGTCAATACCTACGGCTATGTCTATGTGCTGGCTTATCGGCCTGCGGCGTTCCCGGACGGACCGCCGAAGTCCTGGAAAGACCTGCTCGACCCGAAGTTCAAGGGCCGGCTTGCCTTCTACAATGACGGCATCGGCTTCCATTTCCCGGCCCAGGTCGCCGGTGGCGGCAAGCTGGAGGACATACCCGGCAACATGCAGCCGGCTTGGGATTTCATCACCAAGATGAAGGCGCAGCAGCCGCTGCTCGGCGAAGATCCCGACTTCACCACATGGTTCCAGAACGGCGAAATCGATGCCGCCTGCACCATCTCCACCAACGCCCGAGAAGCCCGCAAGAACGGTGTAAAAATCGAATGGGTCGTGCCGGAGGAGGGTGCGAAATTCGACACGGACGGTTTGTGGATCCCCAAGGGCCTGCCGGAAAACGAACTCTACTGGGCCAAGCAGTACATCAACCATGCGCTGACCAAGGAAGCCCAGCAGGTCTGGCTGGACGGCCTCGGCTTGCCGGGCGTGGTGCCGGGCCTCACACCGCCGAAGGATCTGGTGGGCGATCCGTCCTATCCGACCACCGAAGCGGATTTCCAGCGCCTCATCCGCATCTCGTCGAAGATCCAGGTCGAGAATGAGAGCGAGTGGTTTTCCAAGTTCAAGGCGATCATGCAGGGCTGACGCCGGTCGGCCGGTGCTGCGCTGGCGGCACCGGCTCCTTTACGAGGTCGGATACGGATTTTCTCATGCGGGCAGCCAGGACAGCCTATCCCTTGAAATGGCGTATCATGGATGCGCTGGAAGGCATCGGCGCCGCCATCTGGCCGGCGCGATTCAGGCGCGCCACGCCCTATCTGATGCTGCTTCCGGCAGTGCTGCTGGTCGGACTGCTCGTGCTCGGTCTCATCCAGATCGCGGATGCAAGCCTGCGCACGCTCGACACCACCACCTTCCAATTTTCGGAGGACTATTCCGTCGCCAATTTCCGGCGGGCGCTGACAGAGCCGCTGTTCCTCGTTGTCGCGCAGCGCAGCCTCATCGCCGCCCTGATCGTCACCGCGGTGACACTCGTCTTCGCCTTTCCCTACGCCTATCTGATGGTGCGCACGCGTTCGCCAAGACTGCGCAAATTCCTGCTGATTGCGCTGTTCCTGCCCTTCTTCATCGGCCAGGTTGTGCGTGCATATGGCTGGCTGATCATCCTCGGCAATCAGGGCATGGTAAACGAGGCGCTCGGCCTTATCGGGGTCGCCCCGATGCGGCTCATCTACAACTATCCCGCCGTGCTGTTCGGCCTCGTCCAGTACATGCTGCCCTTCGCCGTACTGATGCTCGCGCCGGCACTCACAGCCATTCCCGAAGAGCTGGAGGCGGCCGCTGGATCGCTCGGTGCGAACTGGGTTCGCACGTTCACCCATGTCGTGTTGCCACTCGCTCGTCCGGGCTTCATCGGCGCGGGCGTGGTGGTGCTGACGCTCTCGCTCACCGATTTCGCAGTCCCCGCGATCCTTGGCGGCGGCTCGCAGGACTTCATCGCCAACGCCATCTACGATCAGTTCTTCCGAACGTCTGACCAGGGACTCGGCGCGACGCTGGCGCTTATGCTGGTCGCGCTCGGGTCAATCCTCGTCGGCCTGGTGTTCGCGCTGTTCGGAGCCGGAACGCTTGCGATGGGGAGGTCACGGGCGTGAGCGGGTCGCGCAGCAAATCCGTTGTCTTGTGGACCCTGGTTACGATCGCCCTGGTGACGCTTTCGGCGCCGACGATCGTCGTGCTCGGCGCTTCCTTCACCGGCGGCAACATCATCACGTTTCCGCCGGACGGGCTATCGCTGCGGTGGTACGCGCGCATCTCACAGGCCTCCGACCTGCGCAACGCTTTCCTGCGTACGCTCCATGTCGCGACGGTCTGTACGATCGTTGCCATTCCCGTAGGCACGCTGGCTGGCATCGCGCTGGCGAAATATGCGGTGCGTTTTGAGAAGACGGTCCAGATCTATCTGCTGCTGCCCTTTACGATCCCGCTGATCGGATCGGGCATCGGCCTCATGCTGATTTTCGGCAACGCCGGCATTCTCGGCCAGCTCTGGCCGGTCGGCATCGCCTGCTGCGTCATCAACCTTCCCTTCATGATCTGGGCGGTGACGGCGAGTGCCACCGGACTTGACCCGGACCTGGAATTGGCCGCGGCCAACTGCGGCGCGCCGCCGCTCCAGGTGTTCTTCTCCGTCACCCTGCCGGCGGTGATGCCGGGGGTGATCACCGGCTCGCTGCTGATGTTCATCCTTGCGCTCAACGAGTTTCTGGTCAGCCTGCTGCTCGTCGATGCCCGCATCGTGACGCTGCCGGTGCTGATCTACAACTCCATCCGCTCTATCATCACGCCGGACCTTGCCGCGATCTCCGTGGTCTTCATCGCCTGCTCGGCTGTCGCCATCTTCCTGCTCGACAGGCTGGTCGGGCTCGACATCTTCCTGAAATCGAAATGAGGAATGCCGGCCTGCCGGGCCGCAAAGGGATCCTATGCCAAACGTATCGTTCCACGACCTGAGCCAGATCGACGCCGCCAGTCGTGCGGCACTGATGCGGCGCTCAGAGACCGATCTCTCTGGCTTTATGGAGAAGGCCGCACCGATCATCGAGGCGGTCCGAGCAGAAGGCGACGCCGCGCTCGTCCGCTTCGCCCGCGACTTTGACAAGGCAGATCTCGATGCCGCGCGGCTGAAGGTCAGCCCCGCCGAGTTCGACGCCGCCTTCGGCATGGTGGACGAGGACGTGGTCGCCGCCATTCGCTTCGGCATCGACAACATCCGGCATTTCCACGAAGAGCAGAAGCCAGAAGCCATGTGGCTCAAGGAAATGCGGCCCGGCGCCTATGCCGGGGACCGGTTCACGCCGATCCGCTCGGTGGCGCTCTATGTCCCGCGCGGCAAAGGGGCGTTCCCTTCGGTGACAATGATGACCGCAGTGCCCGCCGTGGTGGCGGGCGTCCCGGAGCTTGCTATCGTCACACCGCCAGCGCCCGACGGTTCGGTGGACGCAGCGACGCTGGTTGCAGCGCGCATCGCTGGCGTCGAAACGATCTACAAATGCGGTGGCGCGCAGGCGGTCGCCGCGGTCGCCTATGGCACAGAGACGATCAGGCCGGCACTCAAGATCGTCGGTCCAGGCAGCCCCTGGGTGGTTGCGGCCAAGCGGCTACTTGCCGGAGTCATCGATCCCGGCCTTCCCGCCGGTCCGTCCGAAGCGATCATCCTCGCCGACGACAGCGTGCATGGCGGGCTAGCCGCGCTCGACCTCCTCATCGAGGCAGAGCACGGACCGGACTCATCGGCCTACCTGGTGACACACAGCCGCCGCGTGGCCGAGGAGGCATTGGCCGCCGTGCCCGAGCACTGGGCGCGCATGACCGAGCAGCGGGTTGCGTTCTCCACCGCGGTGCTGACCGGTGCCTGTGGCGGCATCGTGCTGACAGCGTCGATCGAGGAGAGCTACCGCTTCATCAACGACTACGCACCTGAGCATCTGGAGATCCTCTCCACCGACCCCTTCGTGCACCTTGGCCAGATCACCGAAGCTGCCGAGATCCTGATGGGGCCGCACACGCCGGTCTCGATCGGCAATTTCGGGCTGGGTCCCAACGCCGTCCTGCCGACCAGCCGCTGGGCACGCACCTGCGGACCGCTCTCGGTCACCGATTTCGTCAAGCGTTCTTCCATCGGCTACGTGACGGCGGCGGCCTATCCGGAATTCGCGCGCCATGCCCGCACGCTTGCCCGCTACGAAGGCTTCTCCTCGCATGAACACGCCGTCTCCGACGTGCGCGACCGATATCTGGTGCGGTAGCGACGATGAAGGCTGCCAGACTCCACGCGGCGGGCGATTTGCGGGTTGAGGATGTGCCGTCTCCCGGCGAACCCGCGCCTGGCTGGGTGCGGCTCAAAGTGACGGCTGCCGGCATCTGCGGCTCGGACCTCCACAACTTCCGCACCGGTCAGTGGATCAGCCGCGCGCCGAGCGTCGCCGGGCATGAGTTCGCCGGTGAGGTGACAGCCGTGGGCGCCGGCGTGTCCCAGTTGGCCTGCGGAGACCGGGTCGTCGCCGACTCGCGTTTCTGGTGCGGCGAATGTCCTGCTTGCCGGGCCGGCCTGCATAATGTCTGTGCCAGACTGGGCTTTATAGGCGAGGTTTGCGACGGTGGCTTCGCGGAAGAGACGGAGCTGCCGGCGCGGCTGCTCCTGCGCCACGACCCCGCGCTCGATCCCGCAATCGCCGCCATGGCGGAGCCGCTGGCGGTCGCCATGCACGCCGTCCGGCGACTGTCGGCGCCGGCCGGGGTGCCGGTACTTATCGCCGGTTGCGGCCCGATCGGCGGGCTGGCTGCGCTGCTCCTGTCGCGGCACGGCGAGAGGCCGGTCCTGGTCGCCGACCGCAATGCGGCGCGTGCGGATCTTGTGGCCGAGGTGAGCGGCGCGACCGTCGTCGACCTGGACGCCCTGCCCTGTGATCCCAATCTGCGCCATGCCGTCGACGCGACGGGAAACGTGGCGGTGATGGCGCAACTGCTCGATCTCCTGGCCGGGGGTGGCACGCTGGCGTTGGTCGGCATATCGCATGGCCGCCTCGATCTCGACCCCAACCTCCTGGTCGAACGCGAGATCGCGCTTGTCGGTTGCCACGCCTTCGCCGACGAGCTTGCGCCAGCCGTCGCGATGCTTGGTGAGCTCGCCCCCGCGCTGTCGCGCTACGTGTCCGAAGAGATCGCGATCGGCCAGATTCCCGCCGCCTACCAGCGCCTGATCGCAGGCACGAGCGGCGGGTTGAAGACCATCATCCGAATGGAGAGAGGATGATGATCAGGCTTCCCGAAACCGCCGGGCCTCTCTACGAAAAGGTCAAGGACTACGTGCTCGGCAACATCGGCAACGGCAAATGGCCGAAGGACCGCAGGCTGCCTTCCGAAAACGAGCTGGTCAGCACGCTTGGCGTCTCGCGGATGACTGTGCACCGGGCGCTGAGGGAACTGACCTCGGAAGGCCACCTCCTGCGCATCCAGGGCGTAGGTACCTTCGTGGCGCCGCCGAAACCGCAATCGGCCCTCATCGAAATCAGGAACATTGCCGGCGAGATCGCCGCGCGCGGCGCACACCACAGGGCCGAGGTCGTCGTCCTCGAGAAGATCCGCAACCCGGCGCTGGACCTCATTGTCGCCTTCGAGTTCACGCGCCGCAGACCGGTCGCCCATTCGATCATCGTGCATTTCGAAGACGAGGTGCCTGTCCAGCTCGAGGAGCGCTTTGTCAATCCGGCTCTCGCACCGGACTACCATCGGCAAAATTTCGTTGCGACCACCACCTACGACTATCTGCAGCGGGCGACGCCGCTGACGGAAGTGGAGCACGTCATCTCGGCCATCGCCGCAGAAGAGATGGCGGCCCGCCATCTGATGATTCGGCCCGGCGACCCCTGCCTGCTCCTGCATCGGCGTACCTGGTCGGGCGCGGCGGTCGCGACCGTCAACAATCTCACCTATGTCGGCAGCCGCTATTCGCTGGGCAGCCGCTACGCGCCCTCACCCGCCGCATAGCAGCAACGGCCCGCCAACCGGGTGGGCAGCGTCATCGGCCCAGCGGCTGCCTTGATAGGGAAATCAGTTCTGCCTCGTCGATCACGCCAGCCATGTAGTTTGCAATAATGCGAGACGCGAGCGCCTCACGCTGACCAGTCGATTGACCTTCAAGCTTGAGCTGTTCGAACGCTCGAGCCAGCAGAGCCAACTCGGACGGATCAAATATACCAGCTTCCTCAGCTTTTCGACGGATCGCCATGGCTTCCTCAAAGACGATGACTTGTCTTTGCAACGTTTGCCGCGACATTGTGTTCCTGGAGGTGCTCAAGACAAGCCTGGGCGCGCGCGCCCTTGCCAGCCATCAGCTGACAGCGGCTAACCCAGTGGCCGCTAGCCGGCCTGCGTTATGAGCGCACCACCAGAGGCACCAGACCCTCATGACGGTGATCGAGATAACACACAACACGGTCGCCAATGCGCTCGAAGATGAGATCGACTTTCGCCTCGCCAATAGCCAGGTGGCGGATAACGATGTTGTCGATGCCGATAGGCAGCCGCGGGCGTTCCACAGTGATCTCGCGTTTCCAGCCGTCAACCCGAATGCCCAGGCAAGCCTGCAGCATCATGAAAGCGGAGCCAGCCGACCAGGCCTGCGGCAGACAGGCGACCGGGTAGGCCACCGGTGAATCGCTGGCAGCACGCGTAAAGCCGCAGAACAGCTCTGGCAGCCGCATATTGAAACGGACCGCCGCCTCGAACATACCGCTCATCAGCTTCACGACGCTGTCGCGCTCGTGGTAGCGGGCGAGCCCGGAGGCGCAGAGCGCGGTGTCGTGCGGCCAGATCGAGCCATTATGATATGACATAGGGTTGAATGGGATCTCGTCGTCGGCCAGTGTGCGAACGCCCCAACCGCTATTGAGATGACCAGAGAGCAGCTGGGAGGCGACTGACTGAGCCCGTTCCGCCGACGGCAGCCCGACGTAAAGCAGGTGACCGGCATTGGACGTGCGAACAGCGCATTGCTTGCCTTCTCCGTCGATTGCCAAAGCATAGAAATCGCGGTCCGGCATCCAGAAATGCGTCTCCACTGCCTGACGGATCCTCTCTGCCAGGGCGCTCCAGTGCGCCGCCTTTGCGTCGTCGCCGCGCCTGGCGGCCAGCGCCGCCATCCCTTGATATGCGGCGAAGGCATAACCTTGCACCTCGACCAATGCGATCGGTCCTTTGGGGATCGTGCCGTCGGCATGGAAGATGGCATCGGAACTGTCCTTCCAGCCTTGGTTGAACAGACCCGTGTCGGCCGCCCTGTTGTAGGTTACAAAGCCATCCCCGTTGCGGGCTCCGACCTCTTCCATCCACGCAGTGGCAGCGCCCAGGGAGTTCCACATGCGATCGACGAACGCCTCGTCTCCGGTGCGATCGGCGTAGGACGAAGCCAGGTAGACATAGAGTGGCGTGGTGTCGACGCCGCCATAGTAGCGGCCGAACGGCAGTTCGCGCAGCACGGCCATTTCCCCCTTGCGGGTTTCATGCATGATTTTGCCAGGCTCGGCATCGTCGAATACAGATGTCTCGGTCGATTGATAGTGGGCAAGGAAAGCCAGGACCCCACGAGCAAGGTCCGGATTGAGCCAAAGCATCTGCAAGGCGGAAATGACGCCGTCGCGGCCGAAAGCCGTCGAAAACCAAGGGATGCCGGCATACGGGTATGGCCCGGTCTCCAGATCGGTCGTCAGCAGCGCGATGTCGGCGCGTGTGCGTGTCAGCCAGTCATTGAACACGCGCCCGGAGCTGAAGACGGTGGCGCCCTGCCGGCGCTTTGAGCGCATGGCGAAGCGGGCTCGCGCAGCGGCCGCGCGAAAGCGGTCGCTGGAGGGAGTCTCTTCGCTGTGGCCGACCTCCAGGTACAATGCTCTGCTGTCACGCCTTGCCACGACAATGAGGAAATCGGCGTGATCGGGGTGCACCTGATCGGGCTTGATCGAGAATGCGATGGCCGATTGACGAGCCACATTGTCGAGGCCTTCATATCGGAACGTTACGCTCGCCTCGCCGACCAGTGCGTCATGCGCGCGACCGCGGCGGCTACGCGTAGTTCCGCGCACCTCGAACATGTCACGGAAATCGGCGTCGAAGTCGAGCCGGACCGGCAGAACTACCTCGCGCGCGGAGTAGTTGGTGAACTTGATGCGTTCGAACATGCGGTCCTGCCAGATGAACCGCGTCCGATCGACGTGGACGACGCCCGGCAATGCTTCGCTGCCATTCGGCCCGATACTGGCTAGATTGGTGAGATTGGCGGTGAATAGGATGTTGTCCTGCGACAGCGAGGCGCCGAGCAGCGACGGCATCCGGCCGCCAATGAACAGACGGAAGCGCGACAATACACGCGTGTCGTCGCGGAAAAGCCCGTCGCCGATGCCGCGTATGTCGCCGTAGCTGTCTGCGACGACGAAGCAATCCTCGTGTTTCAGCGCAAATTGCCGATGCGGCTCGCGCGGTGCCGTTTCGTCGATTGCCGGCAGCGCCACGGCTGGATCAATCTTGCGGTCTTCGAGTTGAGTGGTCATGGTCAACCCCCTCCCGTTCAGAAGCGGACAAGGCGGCTCAGGCGCTGATCCGGGCAGCCGAGCCGTCGCCTTGCGGTCAGGTAGACATAGTCATCATTGCGGCATTTTTAGCGCGCTTGTTTTGAGAACCAAGTGCTTTCGTTATGTCGTCCGAGAGCGAGCCATAGATCGCCACGTAGTCGCGGCACATGCGCTCAACCGTGAATCGCTCTTCAAAAGTCCGTCGCACCCGTGCACGATCGAGGCCGCTTATCCGCCGTACCGCGTCCACAGCTCCGTCGAGCGTGTCGACGATCAACCCGGACACACCATCGTCGATGACCTCCGGAACGGCGCCGCGTCTAAACGCTATCACCGGCGTGCCACAGGCCATCGCCTCGATGGTTACGAGTCCGAAGGGTTCCGGCCAGTCAATAGGGAACAAAAGCGCTGCCGCATTGCCCAAAAAGTCTGCTTTTTGCCGTTCGTCGATCTCGCCGATGAATTCCACGTTGGAATTTCGAAGCACCTGGGGTTCGACCCTCTCTTTCCAATATGATTGGTCTACCTTGTCGATCTTGGCGGCAATCTTCAGCGGCATTCCGGTACGCGCTGCGATTTCAATGGCTGTTTCCGGCCCCTTTTCCGGTGAGATGCGGCCGAGGAAGGCGAGATAGCCCGAGGCTTTCGCGCGAAAAGGGAGAAGATCGCGAGGCAGACCGTGATACACCGTTCCGATCCAATGGACAGGCGGCATGGGCCAGCGTTGATCGTAAGAGATCGAAACCAGCGGAATGTCATCAAACATCGCATAAAGCTGCGCCAGATCCGGGAGGTCGAGCCGTCCATGAAGTGTCGTAACGGTTCGCTCGGCAAAGTCCCGGACTACGGGGAAGTGCAGAATATCGATGTGAAAATGCAGCACGTCGAATTCATCGGCCCGCCTGCGCACCTGTTCAAGCATCATCACGTGCTGGGGAATATCGTGCCGGACCCTGGGATTCAGGCGCAATGCAATATCGCAACACGGTACCAATTCGGCAGAGGTGCGTGAATCACCGCTGGCGAACAAGGTCACATCATGCCCCTGCCGAACAAGCTCCTCAGTCAGATATGAAACTATTCGCTCGGTCCCGCCATAGGTCCGCGGCGGCACGGCTTCGGTAAGGGGGGCGATCTGGGCTATTTTCATCGGCAACACTTCTCGAAAGCGAAGGTCATCCTTCAAAAAGCTTCGACGGCAATCCCCTTCCTCGCGTTCATTGCGGTCCTCTGGCGAACTCCCGAAAGGCCGATAAGTTCCCCGCGGGAACAATCGCGGCGTCAGGGGGTTCCAACAGTTGGACCAAAAGGAGAACCAGGATGGCTACGAAGCTTCAGGACACAAAAGCCGTCAAGGGATCCAGCGGCGAGCATGGCGGCAACCGCGGCGGCAATCAGGACAAGAAGGACAAGCCGCAAAAGAGCAGCCAGGCTGCCGGCAAGGATCCAAACCGCGGCGAGGACTGACCGACGCCTGCCCCGCAGGCGGACCGTAATGGCTGCGATCCCCGACCATCGATAGGAGTGACACCATGGCCAAGACCAACTCGTTTACGAAAGCCGACCATCCCGTATCTGGAAAGTGGGCAAGCGGCAGCGACAAGGCCAAGGAACCGGCCAAGGGCGGCGCCCAAGCCAGGAATGCCCAGGAATGGGGCGGCGGATCGAAAGCGTCGAAGGGCAAGATCACCCGGGCAGACCGGGAAAACCCGAACTCGAGCCAGCGCAGCTAAGCTTTTCGCGAAGTTAGACGCTTATGAAAATTGCAGCCTTGACGCGATGTTCATTAGGTCGTTTGTTGCGGACGGGAGAGCCACGGGAGGAAACCATGGAAGTCACCCTGGAGGCGGACAGCCTCGCAGCGCGGTTCCACGTTTTCACGCCGATGGCGGGCGAAGGCTCCCGCGCATGAATTCCGGAGCGATCCTCGAAGCCGCGGGATTGACTAAGGAATTTGGGGGGTTCGTCGCTGTAAGCAATGTCAACCTGACGGTCGAGCGAGGATCGATCCACGCGCTGATCGGCCCCAACGGCGCAGGCAAGACGACCCTCTTCAACCTGCTGACCAAATTCCTCCAGCCGACGCGCGGCGCGATCCGCTACCAAGGCCGCGACATCACCAGGATGCAGCCGGCCGACATCGCGCGGCTGGGCCTTGTGCGCTCCTTCCAGATATCGGCGGTGTTTCCGCACATGACGGCACTCGAGAATGTCCGCATCGCGCTGCAGCGCCGGCGCGGCGACAGTTTCGATTTCTGGCGTTCCGAGAAAGTGCTTTCCAAGCTCAATAGGGAGGGTGCGGCTCTTCTCGCCGATGTCGGCCTGACCGAGTTTTCAGATATCCGCGCCAGCGATCTGTCCTACGGCCGCAAACGCGCGCTTGAGATCGCGACGACGCTGGCGCTGAACCCTGAAATGCTGCTCCTCGACGAGCCTATGGCCGGCATGGCGCAAGAAGACATCGAGCGCATCTCGGCGCTGATCCGACGCATCTCCAAGAACCGCACCATTTTGATGGTTGAGCATAATCTTTCGGTCGTAGCCTCGCTGTCGAACCGCATCACCGTGCTCGCGCGCGGCAAAGTCCTCGCCGAAGGCGACTATGCTGCGGTTTCCAAAGATCCGCGCGTTATCGAAGCATATATCGGGGCCGGACATGTCTGAAGTTGAACTGACGAGCAGGCCGGCTGCTGCCCCCTCGGCGAGACCGCTGCTGCGCGTAGATGGCCTGCAGGGCTGGTACGGCGAGAGCCATGTGCTTCACCGCCTGAGTTTCGAGGTTGGCGAAGGCGAAGTGGTGACGCTGCTCGGCCGCAACGGCGCCGGCAAGACGACGACGCTGAAGGCAGTCATGGGCATCCTTTCCAGGCGCTCGGGCTCGGTCACCTATGACGGCCGCGAGACGATCAAGCTGCCGTCGCGGTTGATCGCACAGATGGGCATCGCCTACTGCCCAGAGGAACGCGCGATCTTTTCCAGCCTTTCGGTCGAGGAGAATTTGATGCTGCCGCCGCAGGTGCGCCCCGGTGGGCTCAGCGTCGAGCAGATTTTCGAGCTTTTCCCGAACCTGAAGGAGCGGCTTTCGAGCCAAGGCACCAAGCTTTCGGGCGGCGAACAGCAGATGCTCGCCATCGGCCGGATCTTGCGAACGGGCGCGAAGCTTTTGCTGCTCGATGAGCCGACCGAAGGGCTTGCGCCCGTCATCGTGCAGCAGATCGGCCGCACCATTGCCCGGCTCAAGGACGAGGGATTCACGATCGTGCTCGTTGAACAGAATTTTCATTTCGCCGCGTCGGTCGCGGACCGTCACTACGTGGTCGAACAGGGGCGCGTGATCGACACGATCCCCAACGACGAACTCGACGCCAACATCGACAAACTGCACGCCTATCTCGGTGTCTGAGGCAATCATCAACGGCGCGTTGCGCCGCAATCGGAGGAGAGTAGCGATGAAAAAAATGGGGTTCATTCTGGCTTCGCTGACGAGCCTGCTGATGGCCGGCACGGCCCACGCCACGGATGTCAAGATCGGCGTTCTGAATGACCGTTCCGGCATCTATGCAGACATCGCCGGTGAAGGTTCGGTCATCGCGGCCCAGATGGCGGCGGAAGACTTCAAGGCGGCGGACAAGGGCATCAACGTGTCGATCGTCTCCGCCGACCACCAGAACAAGCCGGATGTCGGCTCGAACATCGCCCGCCAGTGGTACGACACCGAAAATGTCGATGTAATCGCCGACGTGCCAACCTCGTCAGTGGCGCTCGCCGTCAACGAGATCACCAAGGAGAAGAACAAGATCTTCCTCGCCTCGGGTCCGGCCTCGTCCGACCTCACCGGCAAAGCATGTTCGCCCAACACCGTCCACTGGACGTACGACACCTGGGCGCTTGCCAACGGCACGGGCTCGGCCATGGTCGCAGAAGGCGGCGATAGCTGGTTCTTCGTCACGGCAGACTACGCCTTCGGCCACGCGCTCGAGCGCGATACGTCGGCGGTCGTCGAAGCATCGGGCGGCAAGGTTCTCGGCGCTGTCCGTCATCCTTTCCCCGGCCAGGATTTCTCGTCTTTCCTGCTGCAGGCGCAAGGGTCGGGTGCCAAGGTCGTCGGCCTCGCCAATGCCGGCGGCGACACGATCAACGCGGTCAAGCAGGCGTCGGAATTCGGCATCACGCAGGGTGGCCAGGCGCTCGCCGCCCTGCTGATGTTCATCAATGACGTGCATGCGCTTGGCCTCGACGTGGCGCAAGGCCTCGTGCTCACCAGCGCCTTCTACTGGGACAAGGACGATCAAACGCGGGCATTCTCGGCCCGCTTTCAAAAGCGGAATGCCGGACAAAAGCCTTCGATGATCGAGGCGGGAGTCTACGCTTCGGTCCTGCATTACCTTAAAGCCGTCGAGGCCGTTGGTGACAAGGATGCGGCCAAGGTGATGGCCAAGATGAAGGAAATGCCGACCGACGATCCGCTGTTCGGCAAGGGTACGATCCGCGCCGACGGGCGCAAGCTGCACGACATGTATCTGTTCCGCGTCAAGAAGCCGGACCAGTCGAAGGGGCCATGGGACTATTTCGAGACGGTGGCCACCATTCCGGCCGACAAAGCGTTCCGCCCGCTCGCCGAAGGCGGCTGTTCGCTCGTTAAATAAGCCCTCGCCAACGACGCCCCGAACCGCTCGGCGCGTCGTCTCGTCGACAAGTCAGCTGGAGCGACCATGTTCGAACTGCTTGGAATTCCGCCGCAGGTCCTGTTCGGCCAGTTGCTGCTCGGGCTGATCAATGGGTCCTTCTACGCGGTTCTGAGCCTCGGGCTGGCGGTCATCTTCGGTCTCTTGAACATCATCAATTTCACGCATGGCGCGCAGTACATGCTGGGCGCCTTCGGCGCTTGGATGCTGCTCAACTATCTCGGCGTCGGTTACTGGTGGGCTGTGTTCATCGTTCCGCCGATCGTCGGCGTCACCGGGATCGTGCTCGAGCGCGTGCTGATCCGACGGCTCTATCACCTAGACCATCTCTACGGACTGCTTCTCACTTTCGGCCTGGCGCTGATCATCGTCGGCTTCTTCCGCCAGTTTTTCGGGGTATCTGGCCTGCCTTACCCGCCGCCGCCGCTTTTGACCGGCGGGCATAATCTCGGTTTCATGTACCTGCCCAATTCGCGCGCCTGGGTGATTGTGGCTTCCCTCATCGTGTGCCTCGCGACCTGGTTCATCATCGAAAAGACCCGGCTTGGCGCCTATCTGAGGGCAGCGACCGAGAACCCGACGATGGTCGGCGCGTTCGGCATCAACGTGCCGCTGCTGGTCACGCTCACATATGGCTTCGGCGTCGCACTCGCGGGTTTCGCCGGCGTGCTCGCCGCGCCGATATACGCAGTCAATCCGAACATGGGGGCAGACCTGATCATTGTCGTCTTCGCCGTCGTCGTCATCGGCGGCATGGGCTCAATCCTGGGCTCGATCCTCACCGGCTTTGGGCTTGGGTTGATCGAGGGCCTGACCCGCGTGTTCTATCCGGAAGGTTCGGCCGTGGTGATCTTTGTCATCATGGCGCTCGTGCTGCTCGTCAAACCCGCCGGTCTGTTTGGGCGGAGTGTGTGATGGCAACCGACACCAACCCGATCGCTATGGCGACCATCACGTCCGTTGGCGCCGCGGGCATGCCCCGTCATCACCTTGCGATCTTCGTCGCGCTTTTCGTCTTCCTCATCGCCGCGCCATTTCTGCTTTATCCGATCTTTGTCATGAAGGTGCTGTGCTTCGCGCTGTTTGCCTGCGCCTTCAACCTGTTGCTCGGCTTTGGTGGCCTCCTGTCCTTCGGCCACGCAGCCTATTTCGGCATGGCAAGCTACGTCTCGGCCCATGCGGCAAAGGTGTGGGGTCTGACGCCTGAACTTGCCATTATCGCGGGCACGCTCGTGGCAGCCGTGCTCGGTCTCGCCATCGGTTCCCTCGCCATTCGCCGCCACGGCATCTATTTCGCCATGGTGACACTGGCTTTTGCGCAGATGATCTATTTCTTCTCGCTGCAGGCGGCGTTTACCGGCGGCGAGGACGGCATCCAGGCCGTGCCGCGCGGCCATCTGTTCGGGCTGATCGACCTGCGCTCGAGCGAAGTCCTCTATTTCTTCGTGCTCGCCATCTTCTTCGCCGGCATATTGCTGATCTACCGGATTATCCATTCGCCGTTTGGACAGGTGTTGAAGGCGATCCGCGAGAACGAGCCCCGCGCGATCTCGTTGGGCTATCGGGTCAACCGCTACAAGCTCGCCGTATTCGTGCTGTCGGCCACGCTCGCCGGCGTCGCCGGTGCAACCAAAGCAATCGTGTTCCAATTGGCGTCGCTTACCGACGTCTACTGGACCATGTCCGGCGAGGTTGTGCTGATGACGCTCTTAGGCGGCATGGGCACGGTGTTCGGACCGATCGTCGGCGCGGCAGTCATCGTCACGATGCAGAACTACCTCGCGACATTCGGCGACTGGGTCACCATCGGCCAGGGCATCATCTTTGTTGTCGCGGTGCTGTCGTTCCGGGAGGGCATCGTTGGCGTCTTGGGAAGATGGATCCGGAAGCCGCTCTGAACGAGCATGATGGGCGAAATTTCGGATCATCGACGGTCGACATCGAGAAGTCGACTCACAAAGACGTTTGAGCGTCAGGTTCGGCCAAGATGGCCGCAGCGGATGCGGGCGATAGCGTCCCCCAACTGTGCAGATTCCTCATCGGATGTGACAACCAGCAATTCGGGCTGTTACGAAAATTCAACTCTGGCGCCTTCCTAGGCGCGCCTGTTGACGTCGCAATCCGCAGGCTAGCACCCTATCTACGCCGCATGAACGACAGCACGAACAGACGCGCGCTTCTACTCGTCAATCCAAAGGCACGACGCGGGCAGGAATCTATCGCACCGGTCGTCGAGCGGCTGGAAGCCGGTGGGCTCCGCGTCAGCGTCGAGACGTTTGAGGCGCTGCCCGAGATAGCACGCGACATCGTGCGCCTTCGCCATAGGGCCGATCTTGTGATCGTGTGCGGCGGCGATGGCTCGGTGTCCTCGGCGGCGGTCGCGGTTATGGAAAGCCGGCTGCCGATGGGTATCATTCCGATGGGGACGGCGAACGATCTGGCGCGCACCCTCGAAATACCGATGGATTTGGGGAAGGCGGCCGACGTGATCGTAGAGGGCGGACGACGTCTGATCGACATCGGAACCGTCAATGGTCACGCTTTCTTCAACGTTGCGAGCATCGGGCTCAGCACCGACCTTGCGCAGGGTCTCGATCCGGCGCTGAAGAAGCGTTTCGGCAGGTTTGGCTATGCCTTGGCGGCCATGAAAGTGTTGACCAAGGCTCGCCTCTTCGAAGCAAGGATTACCGAAAAGGGCGTAGCGACCGAAGTCAAGACCTACCAGATTGCAGTCGGCAACGGCCGCCACTATGGCGGCGGCAACATCGTCGAGGAGACGGCGGAGATCGATGACGGTCATCTCGACCTGTACAGCCTGGAAATGACGAACCTCTGGAAAATGGCGCTTATGCTGCGCTCGTTCCGCTCAGGCACGCATGGCGCCTGGAGCGAGGTTCGCACGGCGAGATGCGTCGAGTTTGACATCGAGACGAAGAGGCCGATGCCGGTGAACACTGATGGGGAGATCGTCACCTCGACCCCGGCGCATTTCAAGGTCCACCCGAAGGCGATTTCGGTGTTCGCGCCTGCTGGCGAGCGCATACAGCCCCGCACAAAGGCGCTTGATGATGCGGTCAGCGCAAATAGCGGGTAGACTGGCGATCAAGCGCGCGTCGTACAAACCCAACCGCCTTCGGGCAACATCCGTCGACGAGGCAGCCGCGCCATGACAACGCTGGTAGCTGCCGTGCTCGTCAAAGTTGGGTTCAATGCAGCCGACGCCATGGCAACCATCGTAGCCGCTGGTCACGGTCTGGAGGCCCCCACCCCGGTAACAATAGGCTGCAATATGGAACAGTCGCCTGGCCCTACATAGCCTTCAGACACGTCCTTTGATCATTGCTTGAGGAACGCGCCCGAGTAGGTCTGGCCGGCAAGCCTAACGGTTCCGGCCAGGGTTCTGTCGGGCCGCATGACAAAACTGACGTCTGCGCCATTCGGTAGGCGCTCAAGCTTCAACGTAGTCCCCACAATTCTTCCAGCGCCGGCGGCCTCTCCCGGATGGTTGTCGCCCAGAGTTCCCCACGCATAGGTAACCGTCACCTTCCCATTGGAAGAAATCGTCTGAACAGCAAGTTTGGCGTCATACATCCCATCCAATCGTCCGGCCCATAGACCCGAAAAAACAGCATACTTTGTCGGAACGGCCTTGTCAGGCGGAGTGACCGGCACGGATTGATGCATAATTGCTGAGCCGGAGGGAACAGCCGCAGGATCCGAGGCAGTTTGGGCGGGAATGGTACCAGGTTCTAACGCAGGTTCGAGGGTGGGTCGCGGCGTTTCAGGAGCCGATTGGCACGCGGTTATGGCAAGCGCCGCGAAGCCAAGCATTGCGTTGCACATTCGGCGTGCCATCTTCTGGTGCCCCGGCCATCTTTGGATCTAGCGCAGGCTAACCTTATCGCGCGTTTTCACGACCTCTGTCTACCCAAAGTGTCTCGTACAACAGCGGCTCGTCGAGGACGTGCAGCGGTCGTGAGTGAACGCCTCCCTTTCGTCGCCCAAGTAGTCGCCTGGGCGATAGCAAATGTTTTTACTTCAAACATTTACGCCAGAATTTTCGATCTATTTTCTAGGTTTTGGCTTTCGACCACTGATGCGTTAAGCTGCTATCGACGCAGTCGCTGCCGTTTCGTCCGCGACGCCATCCACCATTACATGACCGATGCCCCGCGAGCAGCGCTCGATCCGCGCCTCGACGCGGTACACATCACGCAAGAGCGCCGGGGTGACGACCTCTTCCGGCGTGCCGCAGGCGATCATACGGCCCTCGGCAATGACGATGCATTTGTCAGCGAAGCGCAGGGCCTGATTGAGGTCGTGAATTGCGATCAGCACCGCAATCCCCTGCTTGCGCGCAAGCCCGCGCATGAAGCTCAGCACCTCGACCTGCCGGTGCAAGTCAAGCGCGGACGTCGGCTCGTCCATCAGCAGAATTTCAGGTTCGCGGGCGAGGGTCTGGGCGATGCTCACCACCTGCCTTTGCCCCCCGCTCAATTCTCCGACGTTGCGAAAGGCAAGATCCGAGATGCTGAGCGCGGCCAGGATGCCGTCTATGAGTGCGAGGTCGCCATCGCTAACCGACCAGGCCGAGCCCTGCTTGCGGGCGAGCAGGATCGATTCATAGACGGTCAGCACCGCGTTGGCTGCCGTGTCCTGCGGCATGTAGCAGATGCCGTCCGGTCCCTTCGCTGCTCCATCGAGGCAGACGCGCCCAGGGCCCTTCAAGAGTCCTGCGATGCGCTTGAACAGCGTCGACTTGCCCGCTGCGTTGGGCCCGATAACGGCGACTACCTCGCCACCCCGGAAAATGGGAGTTGAAATGTCCGAAAGGGCGAGCCGCGCCCCGTGGAAGGCTCCGAGACCATCGAGCCTGATCGTTACCATGAGCGCCTCACATTCGAGAGGATCAGCGAGATGAAGAAGGGAATGCCGATAAGCGAGGTGACGATGCCGATCGGGAAGATCGTGCCTGGAATGAGCGACTTGCTGGCGACCGAACTTGCCGAAAGGATAAGCGCCCCCGAAAGCGCCGAGGCAGGCAGGAAGAAGCGCTGATCTTCTCCGATCAGCATGCGGGCGATGTGCGGACCGACGAGCCCGATGAAGCCGATCGTGCCAACGAAGGCGACGGGAATGGCAGCAAGCAGGCTCACCATCATCATGGTTTCGAGCCTCAGGCGTGCGACCTTGACCCCAAAACTCGCGGCCTTGTCTTCGCCTAGCCGCAGCGCCGTCAGCGCCCAGGCGCGGCGCGCGAATATCGGCAGCGTTGCGAGAAGGATGAGGCTGGTGATGATGAGCTTGGGCCAGGTGGTCTTGGTGAGGCTTCCCATGGTCCAGAACACGACCGCGGCGAGCGCCTGCTCGGAGGAAAGATACTGGACGAGAGACAGCAGCGCATTGAAGGTGAAGACGAGCGCGATGCCGAGAAGCACGATGGTTTCGACCGTCACGCCGCGCTTGAGACTCAGCAGGTGGATGACGAGCGCGGTCAGCATCGCCACCAGGAAGGCGTTGAGCGGCACGACATATTCGATCGCGGCGGGGATGAGCGCGACGCCGAAGGCTAGCGCGAGCGCGGCGCCGAAGCTGGCCGCCGCCGAAATGCCGAGCGTGAAGGGGCTGGCGAGCGGATTGTTGAGGATGGTCTGCATCTGTGCACCGGCGACCGACAGTGCTGCGCCGACGACCACGGCCATCAGCGCGATGGGAAGCCGAATTTCCCACAGTACGACGCGCACCTGAAGGGGCACGCTGGCGGGAGAAACGAGCGCGAGCACCACCTGGTCGAGGCTGTAGCTGGCAGGGCCGAGCGCAAGATCGACGCAAAGGCTCAGGAGCAGCGCCAGGGCGAGCCCTGCGAGGATGAGCTGCTTGCGCAGGACGAGGGCGCGGTAAAGGCCGCGCCCTTCCCTGGCCGACAGTGCAGCGGGTTCACTGCTCATCGGAGAGCGAGACCCAATGGCCAGGCCTGTATTCGACCGGCAGGAACTTCTCGTGCAACTCCTTGAAGGTGGCCTCAGCATCCAGATCGGCGAACAGGTCGGGGTGCAGCCACTTGGCCATCTGCTGGATGGCGACGAACTGATAGGGGCTGTTGTAGAACTGGTGCCAGATGGCGTGGATCCGCCCGTTCTCCACCGCCTTGATGCCGGTGAGGGCGGGTCGCTCCGTCAGGCCCTTGAGTTTCTTCAGTGCTGCCGCCTCGTCCGCGCCGGGACCGACGCCGACCCATTTGCCACCCGGCACATAGGCCTCCCAGTTACCGCCCGTAACAATCACCTGGTCGGGATCGCTCGCGATGATCTGTTCGGGATTGAGCGCGCCAAAAGTGCCCGGGATCAGATCCGCCGCGATATTCCGGCCGCCGGCCATCTCGACGAACTTGCCGAAATTGTCGTTGCCGAAGCTCATGCAGCAATCGTCGGAATAGCCCCCGGCGCGCTCAACGAAGACGGTTGGGCGCTTTGGATCATTCTCTGCGATCACCTCGGTGACGCGCGCGATCTGCGCGGCGCGGTAGGCGATGAACTCCTCGGCCCGCTTTTCCTGGCCAAAGAGCCTGCCGATAAGACGCATACTCGGCTCGGTGTTGGTGAAGGGATGCTCGCGGAAATCGACATAGACCACCGGAATGCCGACGGCGGCGAGCTTTTCGATATATTGCGCGTCCTCGGTCGCCTGCTTGGACTCGATGTTCATGATCATCACGTCCGGCTGAAGCGCGATAGCCTGCTCGATGTCGAAGGTGCCGTCCTTGAAACCGCCGAAGGTCGGGATCGTGGCCATCGAGGGGAATTTTTCCAGATAGACGGCGTAATTGTCGGGATCGGCCTGGGAGAAATCCTCGCGCCAGCCAACGATTCGCTTGAAGGGGTTGTCGGTCTCGAGCGCGGCGATCAGGTAGATCTGCCGGCCTTCGCCGAGGATGACCTTGTCTACCGGCGTCTTCACTTCGACCTTACGGCCACTAATGTCGGTGACGGTCTCGGCGCGCGCGCCGAGGGTAAGCGGCATGAAGGCCGCGAGGGCGACCGCGGCCGCGAATATCGACTTCAAAATCATTGTGCTCTCGCAATTCAGTTTTGCCCACTCGGCTTTAGAAAACATGAATTGTGTAATCAAGAATTATCTTTTAGAGCAATTCCAATGTACCGCTTTTGGGGAGAGCGTTTCGGGCAATGACGGCTCACGCAAACTATTCGCTGCGCGACGAAATTCGGGACTATTGGTCCGATCGCGCCGAGACGTTCGACCTGCAGGTCGGCCACGAGATTTTTTCCGAGCGCGAGCGCGCTGCCTGGCATGCGCTCATAAGCAGGCACCTTGGGCCTGGCGCTGGGCGGGCGGCTCTGGATCTCGCATGTGGGACAGGCGTTATTTCGCATCTGATGCACGATCTAGGCTTTGTGGCGACAGGCCTCGATTGGTCGGAAGCCATGCTCGCCAAGGCGCGCGCCAAGGCACAAAAACGCCGCGCCGATATCCGCTTCATCGTGAGGGATGCTGAACGGACGCTCGAGGACAGGGCGAGCTACGATGTCATCGTCACCCGTCACCTGGTCTGGACGTTGGTGGATCCGAAGACGGCCTTTGCCGAATGGTTCTCGCTGCTGAAGCCCGGCGGCAAGCTGCTGGTCATCGACGGCGATTTTGTCAGCCGCAACTGGGCGATGAGTTTGCGGGAAATTTGGGAGAAGCTCACGGCCGGCAAGTCCCGCGTCCTGGACAGTGACGGCGCCTCCATGGCCAGACGCCACCAGAGCATTCTTGCTCGTGTCTATTTCTCGGGCGGCGCACGGGCGGAAGAGATAGCGCGCTTGCTGGCCGAAGCCGGGTTGGAGCAGCCTGTCGTCGACTGGAAACTGGGAGCGATCCATCGCGCTCAGTCTCGACAGATGAGTTGGCCCAAGGCGCTCGAACGCGTCACTCAACATCGCTTCGCGATCTGCGCGACAAAGCCGCAGTAAACTCCTCGGCGCTGCCAGGGTCGGTCGATGGCGCGGGCGGCGGCACGACTGCGAATAGCTGCCGGTCTGCGTCAGCTCAGATGCGCTACCGAGTATTATTTCTTCTGGCTGGCGTCCTGCAGGATCATTTCCGATGCCTTCTCCGCGATCATCACCACTGGAGAGTTGGTGTTGCCGGAAACGATCGTCGGCATAATCGAAGCGTCGACGACGCGCAGGCCAGAAATGCCGTGCACCCGCAGCCGGCCGTCGACCACTGCCATCGAGCCTGCGCCCATCTTGCAGGTGCCGACCGGGTGGAAAATCGTAGTACCGATATCGCCGGCCTTGCGGGCGAGATCTTCGTCGCTTTCATATTGTGCACCGGGCAGCATTTCCTCAGGCGCGAAACGGGCAACGGCGCGCGCCTTCATCATGCGGCGGACATGGCGCAGCGATGCTACGGCCACGGTCCTGTCTCCCTCGGTAGACAAATAGTTCGGCCGGATCTTCGGGGCCGTCTGTGGATCGGACGCCCCTATGTGGACGGTGCCGCGGCTTTCCGGTCTGAGATTGCAGACCGAAACCGTGACCGCGGGGAAGCGATGCAGCGGCTCGCCCAGCCGGTCAGTGCTCAACGGCTGGACATGGTATTCGAGATCGGGCGTTTCCAGGCGTGGGTCGCTTCTGGCGAAGATGCCAAGCTGGCTCGGCGCCATCGACAGCGGTCCGGTGCGACGAATAGCGTATTCGACGCCCATGGCCGCGCGGCTGAACAGATTGTGGTAGCGCTGGTTTAGCGTCGAGGCATTGGCGATCTTGAAGACTGTGCGGATCTGCAGATGATCCTGCAGGTTCTCGCCGACGCCTTCCAGCGCGTGGCGAACCGGGATTCCTGCTGCGCCAAGCACGGCAGGTCGGCCGACGCCGGAAAGCTCGAGCAGCTTCGGCGAATTGATCGCGCCAGCGGCAAGTATCGTCTCGCCTGCCCGCGCACGATGCAGTTGACCGCTCATGCGGAAGACAACGCCAGTGACGCAAGCTCCATCGAAATTTAGCTTCTCGGTCTCGGCGCCGGTCACGACGCGCAAATTCGGCCGCCGCAGCACGCTACGCAGGAACGCTTTCGAGGTATTCCAGCGCACGCCCTTCCGCTGGTTGACCTCGAAATAGCCTGACCCCTCGTTGGTCCCGCCATTGAAATCCTCCGTCCGGGGGATGCCGAGTTCCTCGGCAGCATCGCGGAAGGCATCCAGGATTGGCCAGGACAGGCGCTGGCGCTCGACGCGCCATTCGCCACCGGCGCCATGAAGGTCGTTGGGGCCACCAAAATGGTCCTCGGACTTGCGGAAATACGGAAGCACGTCATCCCAGCCCCAACCAAGATTTCCGGCTTGCCGCCAGCCGTCATAGTCGGCCGCCTGGCCGCGCATGTAGATCATGCCGTTGATCGACGAGCAGCCGCCCAGAAGCTTGCCGCGCGGATAGTTGAGCGCACGACCGTTCAGCCCGGCCTCCGGCTCGGTTTTCATCAGCCAATCAGTGCGCGGGTTGCCCATACAGTAGAGATAGCCGATGGGGATGTTGACCCAGTGGTAACGGTCACTGCCGCCGGCCTCCAGAAGCAGCACGCGCATGGCTGGATTGGCCGATAGTCTGTTGGCCAGCACGCAGCCGGCTGAACCTGCGCCGACGATAATGAAGTCGTATTGTCCAAAATCGGCAATGGTCTGTGTCAATTGGACGTCCGTTCGCTTGCCATCCTGTCCCATAGCGGACCCATGGCCTGGTTGATCTCGCCATAGAGGCGATAGCGCTGCTCATAGACCGGTGCGATCGCGCTATTGGGCTGGTAGCAGCGGTCGGGTGCGGTCATCGCGGCGGCGCCCGCAGAAAAGTCGGCAAACAAGCCGACGCCTGTCCCGGCTGCAATTGCAACTCCCAGCGCACCAGTCTCACGGCTGCGCGCTACAGTCACCGGCACCTCCAGGACATCCGCGAATATCTGCGGCCAGATGGCGCTGCGCGAGCCCCCGCCCGAAAGAACCGCCTGGCTGATGGTCGCTCCCGCTCGACGCAGCGTCGCGACGTGACGCCGGTGTTCGAAGACGACGCCCTCGAACAGTGCGCGCAGCATATGCGCCCGCGTGTGCCAGCCGGCAATGCCGTAGAAACCTGCACGCGCCTTGCCATTTTGCTGCGAGCCGTAAAGGAAGGGGTGGTAGATCGGCATGTCTCCCGCGGGATCGACGGAAGCAACAAGCTCGCTGCAGATCTCAAATGGCGATGCGCCTGCCGGCGGCGCATGCTCGAAGAACTCACGCACGATCCATTCGAGATTTGCGGCCGAAGTGGCGCTCGATTCGATGGCGAGGTAGCGCACCGGATCGAACGTCGACAGCATGAAGATCGACGGATCGCGGATCGGCTCTTCGGTGATAACCTGGTTGATGCTCCAGGTGCCGGCAATGATGGAGGCGGCGCCGGTGCTGGTGACGCCCGATCCGATGGCGCTGGCGACGACGTCGAACAGGCCCGCCACCACAGGGGTGCCCGCCCGAAGGCCTGTGGCTGCGGCGACATCGTGCGTGATATGGCCGGCGATGTCGGACGCCTCCAGCACGTTCGGCAGCAGTTGCATGCAATCGTCGAGACCATAGGCGGCCAGCAACTCACGCTCGTAGCGTCGGCCGGGCATGTGCAAAAGCCCGCAGCCCGACATATCCGAGGTCTCGGTCGAACGCGCTCCGGTGAGGCGGTTGACGACAAAATCCTTGCACAAAAAGACGGTGCCTATTCGGGCAAAAAGCGCCGGATCATGGCGCCTGAGCCAAGCCAGCAGAGTCGGCGTCTGCGCCGCCCAGGGCCGTTGCAGGCAGTGGACATAGGTCTGATCGCCAACGCCTGCGGCCGCCCATTCGCTCACGATGCCGATGCCGCGGGTGTCGAGCGACTGGATGCCGAGCAGCGGGTCGCCGCCGCGGTCCAGCGCGTAGAGCCCGTTGCCGTGGCCGGCGCAGCCGATCACCGCGATGTCGCGGGGATCGATGCCCGACTGGTCGAGGCAATGGCGGATGACGTCGACGGCGTTGCGCCACAGTTCGCCGAGGTCCCGCTCGACATGGCCGGGCTTTGGCATGCAGGAGTGGCCGTCCCGAGCGGCAAGCGCGAGTTCGCGACCTGCGGTGTCGAAGATGATGGCCTTGATGACGGTGTTGCCCGCATCAAGACCCAGAATGTATTGCTGCATTGAAGCGCTCCCAAGCTGCCAAGGTTTATTCTTGTTGGTAGAGCTCCCAAGCTGCAGCGCCGTCCGCATTCTCATGGATGATCGCCATCAATCCTCTCACGACGGCACGAGGGTTGGAATGCTGGTATATGTTGCGTCCATAGACCATGCCCGCCGCGCCTTGTGCCATCAGCGCCGCCGACTTGTCGAAGACGGCGCGCAAATCCTCCCTGCCCCCACCGCGCACCAGGACAGGACAGCGCGCCGCCGCCACCACCCGGTGGAAGTCGTTCGGATCGGTGGTCGGGTCCGCCTTGATGATGTCGGCGCCCATCTCGCTTGCGAGCCGGGTCAGGGTGACGATCTTTTCTGGGTCACCGTCGACCATGTAGCCTCCGCGCTCCGAGTTGGGCAGCATCGCCAGCGGCTCGATCATCAGCGGCAGGCCGTATCTTTCGCAGTCGGCGCGAACGCGGGCAATGTTGTGGACGCATTGCCGGAACAGATCCGGCTCATCGGGCAGCATGAATAGATTGACGACCACGCAGGCCGCGTCCATTTCCAGCGCGCCGATCAGTGGCTCGGCTTCGTTCTGCAGGATGGCCCACATCGAGCGATGGCGGGTTTTGTTATATGGATTGCCCATGTCTATGCGCATGACCAATGCCGGCTTGTCCTTGCCGGGCAAGGACTGCAGCAGATCGGCCTGGCCATAATTCATCTGAATGGCGTCCGGTCCCGCGGCAACCAGCTGGGCGACGACGCCGGCCATATCCTCGAGCCCTTCCAGAAACGACGGCTCGTTGCACACGCCATGATCGATTGCGACGTCGAGACAGCGCGCTCCGCCGAACAACCGGTTCATGCGGACTTTCTTGTTGATGCGCATTCGGCGCTCCTTCCTTGGTCTCTTTGGGATAGCTGGTCGAGATCGACGCCGTGCCGGCGTTGCAACAGGGCAAGGAAATCGGTGCGCTCGAATGCCTTGCGCGCAGCGTTCCAGCTCTTTTCGACAGCGAGAATATCGAGAACCGCGTCGAGAAGGTCGGCCGAGAGAGCACCGGTGATGGCGATTGTCGTGCGGCGAAGCAGCAGGTCCTCCAGCTGCTCGACATATTCATTGGCGATGAGATACCGAATCTCCCGGGCCGAGTAGTCGCTGCCGGGCAAGAGCTCGTCCTGTCCCGCTGCCATGTAGGCGGCGACGGCATCCGCCGCGGTGCCGTAGCGCTCGAAGAGGCTGCGCATGCGGTCAAGCGACTGACCGTGCGCCGCCGCGCGTTCTGCGCACCATTTTGCCGGAGCAGTGGGAAAATGCCGGCCGCCGCCGATTGGCATGTTTTCGGTACCGACGGTGCGCTGTCGGCTCAATCGCTCGAGCACGATATCCGCTGCCAGTTCGCCGAACGATCGGAAGGTTGTCCATTTCCCGCCGATCATGCAGAGCGTCGGCGGCAGCGTACCGGCGCCCTCGACCAGTTCGCAGAAATGATCGCGGGGAATGCGCCCGGTAACACTGTCTTGGCTTATCGGCAGCGGCCTCACCCCGGTGAACTGAAAGACGATGTCGGTTTCAGTGATCTCGATCCCGGGAAACACGAAGGACAGGGACTGGAGGATGTATCGTCGCTCGTCGTCCATGCAGCACGCCTGGTCGGGATCGTCGACACGGATATCCGTCGAGCCGACCAGCACGTTGCCGAGATAGGGGAACAGGATGCAGATCCGGCCGTCCTCGTTCTCGTAGTAGATCATATGACCGTCGAGCGCGTCATGAAGCTCGCGATTGTCGACGATCAGATGCGAACCTTTGGTGCCGCCCATAAGCTTCGGCACAACCGCTCCGATCGCCGAATTGGTCAGGTCGATCCAGCCGCCTGTGGCATTGACCACGAGCCGCGGCTTCACGGCTACCGTTTCGCCAGATAGTCGGTCGTTAAGCACCAGGGTCGCGTCATCGAGCGATACGCGTGCATAGTTGAGCGCCCGGACGGACGGCTTTTGGTTCATGGTGTCGCGCAGCATCTCGGTACCCAGCCGCTCGGGGTGGCTGACCCAGGCATCATAGTATGTCGCCGAATTGCGAATAGCAGGATTGATTGCAGGCCAGACCTTGAGTGTTTCAGCCCGGCTCCTGAATTTGTGCGTCGGGACGATACGACGTGCGGCGGTGAAGAAGTCATACATCGCCAGGCCGGTCTTGATGACCAAAGCGCCGCGCCGGCCCGGATGACGGCTTAGTCCAAGGAAGCGGACTGCGCCATTTGCTATGCCTGAGAACAGGTCGAAGATAGGCACCGTGGTTGGCAGTGGCGCAACGTAGTGCGGCGCGTTCTTCAACAGCCGATCGCGTTCGAGCAGAGATTCGCGGACCAGCTTGAACTCGCCGTTTTCAAGATAGCGCAAGCCGCCATGAACCATGCGCGAGAGGGCCGCGCTGGCGCCGGAACAATAATCGCCCTTTTCGGCGAGCAGCACATCGACGCCCTGCAAAGCGAGTTCGCGAAACACGCTGATGCCGTTAATGCCGCCGCCTATGACAAGCACGTCGACATCGGGGTTCTCGCGCAAGCCGGCGATCGTCTGGATGCGATTCATCTCAAGATGCGCTTTCGATCACGCATCTATCGCCACGAGATGCACGGCCACCGCCGCATCGATGGCCGTCAGTTCCGCAGCGCTCAGCGAAATCTCCCCTGCCCTGGCGTTGTCGAGCGCCTGCGCCGCGTTTCGCGCTCCACACAACGCGAAGGTGATGCCGGGCTGCGCCAGCGTCCAGGCGATCACGATCTGCGCCATGCTTGCCTGGTAGACCTCCGCGACCGGGGCCAGGGCATGTTTCAAGGCGGCCACCTTGCGCCGGTTGGCCTGAGAGAAGCGCGGATTGCTTTTGCGCTGGTCGTCGCCGCTGAATTCACGCGCCGGATCGATCGCGCCCGAAAGCAGGCCGAGCGCGAGCGACGAGTAACTGAGCGCAGCAACTTGATGCTGGCGCGCGATCGGCAGCAATGTCTGCTCAATTTCGCGATCCAGCATCGAATACCTTTCCTGGATCGCGTCGAGCTGGCCAGCTCCGGCATACTGCTGCAGCTCGCCGGTGTTGAGATTGCTTGCGCCGATGGCGCGGATCTTGCCAGCTGATCTGAGGCGTTCGAGCGCTTCCATTGTCTCGGCAATGGGGGTCGTCGGGTTCTGCCAATGGGTGATGTAGAGATCGATATAATCGGTGCCGAGCCGCCTCAGGCTCTGCTCCACTTCATAAGCGATGCCGTCGGCGCCCAGATATCGGTTCACCGGCTTTCCGTCCTGATCGAAGAAGTGATTGCCCTTTTTCGAATGCCAGTTCAGGCCACATTTGGTGGCGATGACCGCGCGGTCGCGCCGGCCCTTGATGGCCTTGCCGACGATCTCCTCGCTGCGGCCGAGACCGTAAGCCGGCGCGGTGTCGATCAACGAGACGCCGGCATCGATGGACGCCTGGATCGCAGCGATCGATTCAGCTTCATCCGTGCCACCCCACATCCAGCCGCCGATAGCCCAGGTTCCGAGCCCTACTGCCGACTTGACAACGCCGGACTTGCCGACGCGACGGGTGATTTGTCGAGAATTCATGCTGCATTTCCTTCGGCGAGCTCGAGGATCTTCAAGCCGGTGGTTTCGTCCGTGACGAGGGTATCGAGGTGAGAGCCGCGCATGGCACTGAGGATCGGGACCACCTTGCTTGCGCCGCTTGCGACCCCGATCGACTGCGGAATGGTCGCGAATTCCTCGAGCGTCAGCGAAACGAGTGAGTGGTTGGGGGGGTAGTCCGCGAGCTTGCCGCTGCCGTCTATGAGATGGGCGAGCAGCTCGCCCGCCGCGCCCGAGCGCTCGATGGCCAGCCGGTCGGCGCTTGAGGACGGGTGCAGATCGTAGTAGCTCGAATCGTCGGTCAGGATGGAGCCGATGCCGACGACCGCAAGCGTTGCTTCGCGCGCCTTGTTGAAGACATCCGAAACGGCCCGGACGCCCATCAGCATGTCAC
>NZ_RZSU01000040.1:0-57230 GCF_003997585.1 Mesorhizobium sp. M5C.F.Cr.IN.023.01.1.1
TTGGAGAACAGGTCGACATGAGGCAAGCGCAAGCCGCCGGCCACTTTGGGTCCGACGCTCTAGATCAACTGGAACGCGGCGGCCAGGACGACCACCGCAGCCAGCCCGATTGCGGCGAGGCCGGGGGTCGGGTGGGAAGCACGGGGCGACGGCATCGCGGATGCTTCGAGATCCTGAAACCCGCCCATCGAAACGCGTGCGGCCTGTTCCAGCCTGTTGATGTCGGCAACCGTCAAAGCCATTCCTCCCGTACTGCGCAGCAGACTGCGATCGAAAACGTCATGCGGATCGGTGTCTGAACAGCTTAGGACTTTATGGTGAACAGGCGGTTAAGGCCGGCGCGGCCGGTATCGATCCCAGCCCTCTTGCCCCAGCCCTCTTTGGCTCGGCTGTTGTCCGGTCAATCCGTCTCGAAATTGCCGCGAGGAACGACAAGGCGATATTCGAGGCGGTCCCCGGTGATTTCAAGTGTCGCCGTACCGTTCAACGACGCAGGCACGACGCGCTCGAGTGCGACGCTGCCAAAACGCTTCTCGCTGGGCTGATTGTCATTGGCTCCGATGGCTTCGGCCCATGTCAGCGACAGTGCGGTCTCGCCAGCGGAAGCGGCCGTCAGATCGGCGGTCACCTCGACGAATCCGTCGGCTCGCGACAGAGCGCCGTAGCTGACCGAATTGACGGCAAGCTCGTGCATGGCCAAACCGATATGCAGGGCGGCATTGGGGTTGAGGTACGGATTTGCCCCCTGGAAACGCAAGCTGCGCACGGGGTCGGCTCCGTAGCGGCCGACCTGGCCGGACACCAGTTCGCGCAGTGCCGCTCCCCGCCAGTTGGACGAGGTCACCAAATCCTGGGATGAGGCAAGCGACTGCAACCGGCCGCGAAAGCGGGTCAGGAAATCACTGAGCGTGTCCGAATAACGGCTGGTCTGGGTGGCGATGCTCTGGATGATGGCCAAAAGGTTCTTCGAACGGTGGCTGACCTCGCGCAGCAGCGTCTTCAGGGTTTGCTCGCGACGTTTCTGCTCGGTCGTTTCGACCATGGTGGTGACGACGCCCTGCACCGCGCCGCCGTCGTCGTGATCAGCGTCTACCCATACTTGGAACCACCGAACGCCATCGTCGGCGGGAATGCTGAACTCAAGGTGTTCCGGATTGCCGGATGCAACGACATTGCGTTTGGCCGCACCGATGCGCTCCGCCTGCGCCAGCGGCAGGAGGCCGTTGCTGTCGGCCGTATCGGAAGCCCATGGCGGGCGCATGTTGCGCGCCCAGACGGTTTTCATCTCGCGATCCTGATAGAGAACCGAAATGCCGGCATTGTGCAGCGCATGGAGAAGGGCCCGGCCAAGCTGCATTCCACTCTCAGCGGACTGCAAGGCGACGATCTCATCGCTCCGTCCGCTGTGTTTCATATCTCCGGCTCTGGATTGCATGGTCACTTCACCCGCCCAATGCAGGCTGAACGGCTGACGGAAAAATGGGTTCCCAAAAGAGGTCCGCCGAGCGACGTCCCGTTAAGGACATCGCCCGGCGGTAGCTGGGAACCGCTTGAGGGGTGCGGTTCCCAGTGTTGGATCGCAGTTCACGACGCGCGTTTGAACAAGCCCGCAATAAGCGAGATGATCAGGAAAGCGAGAAAGATGAAAAACAATATCTGCGCTATACCTGCCGAGGTGCCGGCAATACCGCCGAAACCAAGAGCGCCTGCAATGATCGCGACCACAAGAAACACGAGCGCCCAATAAAGCATGATCCATCTCCTTCAAATGGTACGGCAAAAACGTCTTTCGCTGCCGTTTGTTCCACCTTTTCCCGAAAAAGACGATCCCTGGAAATCTTTCCGGCCCGAATTGAATCGTCATGAGCAGGGGAAGTTTGAGGCGCAAGTGACGTTTGCCAGCCGCAAGGGGCCGGCGTTATTCGATCAGTGGCAAACGGGCGACCCGTGGAAACGGGGCAGCGCGAGGCCGGGCCTGCCCGGTCCTATGCAGCGGCTTTCGCGTGCCGGTCGAAGAACAGCGCCTGGCTGATCAGGGCCTTGACCATATCCGGATTGAACGGCTTGGTGACGAGGAAGGCCGGCTCCGGCCGCTCGCCGGTCAGGAGGCGCTCGGGAAAGGCGGTGATGAAGATCACCGGCACCGGCGTGGACGACAGGATCTCGTTCACCGCTTCGATGCCCGAACTGCCGTCGGCAAGCTGGATGTCGGCCAGCACCATCTTCGGCCGCGTCTTTGTGAACATCGCCACCGCCTCGGCGTGGGTACGCGCAGTTCCGACGACGCGATGGCCCAGGCTTTCGACCATTTGTTCGATGTCCATGGCAATCAGCGGCTCGTCCTCGATGATCAGCACATCGGTTGCCACCTGGCGGGAAATCTCGTTGCTGGCCTCGGCGAGGAGTTCGGAGAATTCCTGATCGTCGACGTCGAGAATCTCCGCCGCCTCGCCTTCGCTGAAACCTTCCACGGCGACCAGCAGGAAGGCCTGCCGGGGACGGGGTGAGATCGCGTTCAGATTGGCGGCGGCGCGCTGTTCCCACGCCGACTGCGGGTGTTCTTGCGGAACGCGGATGGCGACCGAGGTGAACAGCCTGGCGAATACCTTGTAGAGCGCGATGCGGTCGTTCGACGCGTCCGGAAAGATGTCGACGTCGGCGATGATGGCTTCGAGCATCGCGGCGACCAGCGCGTCGCCACTCTCCTGCGATCCTGAAACGGCCCGCGAGAAGCGGCGCAGGAACGGCAGGTGCGGAGCGATGGTTGCGGACAGGCTCATGATGGACGTCTCCCTCTGACGTAATTGGATAGATTGCAGGCCAAGGTGATTACAAGCCCCGAAAATAAGCCCTGAAAACATAAACGCCGGCTTTCCGAAAAAGTTCCGACGGTTTGGAACTAATATAATGGGACGGCGTTTGAGGTCGGGACGGGCAACCAGACGAGGGGACCGCCTGCTTTGCGTCGTCTATTGAAGGGCGGCAGGGTACTGGGAACAAAGGGCGAAATGAAGAGATGACGAAAGATACCACGGCTGGCGCTGCAAACAGGCGCCGGGCAACTTCCGGCGACCCGCTCGGGCCAAACTCGGAAATCGGCCGCAAACTCAAACAATATTACGACGAGCTGGTCTCCGACAACGTGCCGGATCGCTTCGCCCAACTGCTCAGCCAATTGGAACGGGCCCAACCTGCACGGAAAAAGGACTAAGGCATGGCGGCCGTCTCCCAGAGCTTCAAGACGGATCTGCTCGGCTCGATTCCGAGCCTGCGGGCCTTTGCCGTGTCATTGACGCAAAACGCCGACAAGGCCGACGATCTGGTGCAGGAAACACTGGTGAAGGCCTGGGACAAGCATGAAAGCTTCGAGCCGGGCACCAATCTCAAGGCCTGGCTGTTCACCATCCTGCGCAACGAATTCTATTCGCAGATGCGCAAGCGCGGCCGCGAGGTGCAGGACAGCGACGGCATCATGACGGCCAGGCTAGCCGTCCATCCAGCCCAGCACGGCCAGCTCGACCTCAAGGACTTTCGTAGCGCGCTGGAGCAATTGCCCGAGGACCAGCGCGAAGCCATCATCCTCATCGGCGCGTCGGGCTTTTCCTACGAGGAGGCCGCCGAGATTTGCGGCTGCGCGGTCGGAACGATCAAGAGCCGCGTCAGCCGCGCCCGCACGCGGCTGCAGGAAATCCTGAAGATTTCCGGTGATGACGAGTTTGGCCCGGATGCGATATCGGCTCAGGTGACGGGGTCGAACGCCGCCTGAATACTGACCATCAAACAAGAGGTCCGCGCCCGCACGCAGCCGCCACCGCCTCCACGAGATCGTCTCCCGAATAGGGCTTGGTGATCAAGCTGACATCCGGAAAGGACGCCCTGATTTCGTCCATGTCGGAATAGCCCGAGGCGAAGACAAAAGGCACGCCCGATTCGCGCAGCCGCGAAGCGAAATCGAGTGTCGAAGTGCCGCCCAGCATGAGGTCGACGATAGCCGCGTCGAATCGCGAGGCAACGTTCTTCCGATCGATCTCAGCCAGATCGCGGGCGATGACCACGTCGCCAGCGCCATAGTCGCGGCAAAGCTGCTCGACATCCATGGCGATCAGGAATTCATCTTCCAGAACAAGAATCCGCAATCCGTCCAACAAGGGGGGCACGTGGCAATGTCTCCGTGGGGCGCAGGGAACAGAGGAATCATGATCCCTATTTAGCTTCCTGTCATTTAAAGTTATTTGGCATGCTGTCATTTAAAAAAGACATGCGTCGCAGATGGCGGAACCTCGATGCCTGCAGGGCGTTTGCTATCGCCTTCCGGAAGAGGGCCCGCCTCGAAGAGGGATTGAAATGTCTGGCCAGAACGGCCGTTCCTTGTCCGCCCGCCGGTATTCATGTGAAAACTGTCCACTGCGGCCGTTGCCGGCGTTCCGGGCCTTCGAGAAGCAGGAACTTGTCTTCGTCGACGCGCTCAAGAAAGGCGAACTGGCCTTCGACAAGGGGGCTACCGTTCTGGTGGAGGGAAGCCACAGCGACCATCTCTATACGGTGCTGTCGGGTTGGGCTTTTCGCTATAAATTGCTGTCGGATGGCCGCCGCCAGATTCTGAACTATTCCATGCCAGGCGATCTCATCGGTTTGCAAGGCAGCCTGATGGGCGAAATGCAGCACTCCGTAGAAGCGTTGTCGCCGATGCTGCTCTGCGTCTTCGAGCGGAAAGCCCTTCCCGAACTCTACCGCAGCCATCCGGGCCTCGCCTACGACATCACCTGGATCGCCTCGCGAGAGGAGCGCATGCTGGACGAGAACCTGCTCAGTATCGGCAGACGCACAGCGCTCGAGCGTGCAGCCTATCTCATCGCGTTCATCTCCAGTCGCGCCAGGGTGGTGGGGCTGAACGGCAGGACGCCCGTGCAGATTCCGATCACGCAGCAGCATCTCGCCGATACCCTCGGTCTGTCGCTGGTCCACACCAACAAGACGATCCGCAAGCTGATGGACCGCAAGCTTATCTTCTGGCGCGACGGCGGCTGCGAGGTGGTCGATAATGAAAGGCTCAAGGAACTCGCCCGGTGGGAAGGGTTGAGCGAAGATCGCCGACCGCTGATCTGAGCGGCTACGGGAGACGTGCCGGGCTGGACTCGCCTGCGGAAACACCCTTTCATGGGAGTTGTTCCGATTTCGGAACCTTGGGGTGGGTCGAACGTTTCGACCCGAGCAAACGCAAGGAGTTAAGTGATGGCGACTGCCGCAGGAAAGTCCCCGAACGAAAGCCGGACGAATTCGGACCTTGAAGACGACATCAGGCAGTTGAAAGCCGACATTCAAAAACTCACCGAACAGCTGGCCGAGACCGGCCAACATGGTTACGGGGCTGCTCGTCGCGTTGCTGCGGAAGGAGTCGAGCAATTGCGCGCCCAAGGCGAAGCAGCGCTTGAAAATATGCGCAGCAACGCCAGGGACCTCGAAGCGCAAGTGGTGGCCAGCGTGCGCGAAAAGCCGGTGACGTCGCTGGCAATCGCGGCAGGCGTCGGCTTTCTGTTCGCGCTTCTCGCGCGCCGCTAGCCTCTTCGCAGATGGGAATGCTGGCATCGTTGATCTCGGGCCTCGCCTCGGGTGAAGCCGTTGCAGCGGTGCGCCGCGCGCGCACGGCTGCAATCGTCTATGCGCTCGCAGCACTTGCAGCACTGTGTGGCGTCGGTTTCCTCGTCGGAGCGGCCTATGTCTGGGTGGCGGGTCGCTACGGGCCGATGGCAGCCTGCCTTGGTTTCGGGGTCGGCTTCCTGGTGATCGCAGGGCTTCTCCTGCTCTTCCATCAGCTGTCGGCCGGCGCGCGCGCCCGACGCCGGGCGCGGAGGCGCAATGCCGACATGAAGGCGGTCGGCATCACGGCCGCGCTCGCCGTGCTGCCGGCGCTACTCAAGGGGAAAGGCGGCCTGGGCACCATACTCGGCCCAGCGATTGCACTCGCCGCCTACGCCATCTACCGCGAGAACGTGAAGCCCGATGCCGACGATCCGGATGCCGGCGAAGCGAAATAGCTCGAAGCGATTCTTCTTGTTGTTTGACCACAATCTAATCCGAAAACCTGGCTTCACTTTTCGCTGACGCGGACCTTCGGTTCGGGATCATGGCCAGGCCGTCACTTCGGCAGATCCTCCAGCGGCATCGATATTTCGGCGAACACGCCTTCCGGCCGGAATTCGTGGATCACTTCGCTGGAGATGACCTTGGCCAGGCTGCGGCGGATCAGGATGGAGCCGAAGCCGTGGCGTTCGGGCGAGACAACTTCAGGCCCGCCGCTTTCGCGCCAGGTCAGCACCAGGCGCCGTGCGCCCTTTCGGCCCTGTGCCTGCCAGTCGAGATCGACCTTGCCCGAAGCCGCCGATAGCGCTCCGTATTGCAGCGCGTTGCTGGCCAGTTCATGCAGAATCAGGCCAAGCCCGACTGCCTGGTCGGGCGAAAGCAGCAGATCGGCGCCTGAGATGGTCATGCGCGGCTGTTCGGCGGTGTCGAACGGCTTGACCTCGATCTGCACGAGTTCGCGGATGCCAATGCCGCGCCACTCGCGGTCGGACAGCAGGCTGTGGGCGGCGCCCAGCGCCTGAAGCCTGGCGCTGAAGGCTTCAAGGAATTCGCTCGGCTGGCGCGCATGGCGAACTGTCTGCGTCGCCAGCGCCTGCACTGTCGCCAGCGTGTTCTTGACGCGATGGTTCAGCTCGCGCAGCAAGAGCCGTTGCCGCTCGTCGCCGAGCTTGCGTTCGGTGATGTCGTAATTGACGCCGAAGATCAGCGTCGGCTTGCCGTCGCCGTCGCGCTCGATGACACGGCCGCGCGTCGCGAGCCAGCGCGGCGGACTGAAGCCCTTGACGCGGTATTCGCCAAAATAATCGTCGCCGCCGGTCAGCGCGTCGCGAAAGCGTGTCTCGGTCTGATAGACATCACGCGGGTCGATGGCGGCAAGGATATCGCGCGCCCTCAGCCGGTTCGAGCGCGGCAGGCCGAACAGCTCGGACAACCGGACATCGCATTCGATCATATCGGTATGGATATCCCATGCCCAGCTCGCGAGCGCTGCGGCATCGAGCGCAATGCCGCGCCGCTTTTCCTCGCGCGCCAGCGCCGCAGCGATGCTGGCGCCGTTGCGGGTGGCGTCCTTCAATGCGAACAGGCTGGCAGCGAGGCTGGCGAGCGCCGTCAATTGTTCGAGCTGGGCGGCAGACGGCGCCGCGCGCGGCTTCCGGTCGAGCACGCAGAGCGTGCCGATCCGGGCGCCGGCCACCACAATGGCCACACCCGCATAGAAACGGACATGGTGCTGGCCAGTGACCAGCGGGCTGGCGTTGAAGCGTGAATCCGTGGTCGCATCGGTCACCACCATCGGCTGGTCGCCGGCGGCAATGGTATGGGCGCAGAAAGATGCATCTGTCGAGGCCTCGGTCTCATCCAGGCCGACACGGGACTTGAACCGTTGCCGCTCGACATCGACCAGCGTCACCAGCGCGATGGGCGCCAGCATCACCGCGGCGGCAAGACCGCTGATATGGTCGAAGTCACGATCGGCCGCCGTGTCGAGTGCGTCGAGACCGTGCAGTACTGCAAGCCGGTCCTGCTCCCTTACCACACTAAGGACGTCGATCGGCAGATTCGGCTTTTTCACTACCCTGCTATCCACAAGGCCCCCAAATGCATCGGCTTGCAGCCATTCGCGCCAGGCCAGTTGCCTGGCCCTGAAACCGGAACCTTCGCCTTGAGGAACCGTTACCCAACCACGTTTTACCAGCCGCGCCCGCCAGCGCCAATCGACATGGAGGCCGATCATGCCCAGGATCGTTCCTGAAGACAAAGCCCGCCAGGGACGCTGGGGGTGGCACACTTTCCGTATCTTGATCGCCGCGCTGCTTTTGGCGTTTATCGCCTGGGGCATCGCAGAGATTTACGGCAACATGATAGACAAGACGTCGACAACCGAACAGGGCGAGCTTCCCAGGGTCGAACAGGGCGAGAGTCCCCAAGGCTGAAGCTACCCGATCGACTGTGCCGGACTGCATCACGCTGCCTTCGCTTGGACAGCGCGCGCCGGGACAAGAACGTTCAGCGCGCCAGGATGAATTTCGATCGTCGTTTCGGGGTCAAGCGTGACCAGTTCGCCGTCCATGACGGCGCGGAATTTCTTGGCAGCCGAGTGCACTTTCAAAACGGCCCGGTCAGCCTGGTGGATTTCCACATGCTCACTGTCGCGCCATTTGCCGCGCGCCATGTCGAAGAGAACCCTGAGCAGCTCGCCACGCCGTTGCGCCACCGTGACATAGATGCCGAGCACGCCGCCGGCGGGATTGTCGGCATAGGGCAGGTGACCCTCACCGAACAGATTGTTGGTGATGCCGATGCCGGTGGTGCGCGTCACGATCTCGGCTTCGCCGATGGTCAGCGTCACCTTCATTGCCGACGGGTTGTTGATCGCCGCCCACGCAGCCTTGACTGAAGCCCGCATCTTTCCCAACCGCGAGCCAAACTCCATGGCCTGGCGAAGCTGAACCATCCTGGCATGCATGCCGATCGAGAACTGATGCACGAATGGCTTATTGTTGGCGGTTGCCATATCGACTGCGATCACCTCGCCGTCGGCAAGAGATTTCACGGCCGCGTCAAGGGTCTGTGGGATGCCGAGCCCGCGCGCGAACAGGTTCATCGTGCCAGCCGGTAAAATGGCAAGTGCTTTCTTCCTGCCCATCAACCGAGCAGCCGCGGCCGAAATGGTGCCGTCGCCGCCACCGGCCAGCACAATGTCGACGCTGTGCTTGGAAGCGATGCGGTCCAGCGTTGCGACGATGTCCTTGCCGGCAACGATGTCGATATCGATGGAGTGACCTGCTGCCTCCAACGTCTGGCGCATCCGGTCCGTGAAGGCGGAAAGATCGATCGTGCGCAGGGTGCCGCCCTCCTGGTTCAGCACCGCCGCAAATCGCATCCCCCCGCTCCGTTTTTTCTTGGCAACCATTGGATAATCATCGGCCAGGACAGACCCAGCCAAAGGCTGGAATCGGGTCGGCTGAAAAAAAGTTCCGCAGCTCTAACGAAAATACAGGAGCGAATCTCACCGGCCGAACGCATGATTGAGCGCGATTCGGGTGGTTTTTTCCCGACACTCGCCATGGTGTCGGAACAACGGCGCGGTCACGACGTTGTGAATATGTAACGCCGCGACCAATCTCCCACCCGGTGGCTTGTGGCGTGAACCGATAACGCACGAGGAGAGATTACGATGATCCGCACGCTCTTAACCACCACCGCACTCGCAGCGCTGCTTGCGACCGGTGCATATGCGCAGACGGCCACAACCCCGGCGCCGACGCAGGACCCGGCAGTCCAGGATACCGCTCCTGCGGCTCCCGTTGCGCGCGCCGAAGGCAGCCTGGTGACCAACATCATCGGGGAGACCGTCTATAACGGCACCGGCGACGATGCCGAGAACATCGGCAATGTCGACGACGTCGTCTTCGACGAAAACGGTCAGGCAAAATCCGTCATCATCGGCGTCGGTGGCTTTCTTGGCATTGGCGCCAAGAACGTGGCTTTCGACTACAACAAGCTGGAATGGGCCGAACGGAATGGCGACCGCTGGCTGATTGCCCAAACCACAAAGGATGAGTTGACGGCCCAGCCGGACTTCGATCGCAGGCCTTACGATCCGGTTCCTGCGGCCACCGACACCACGGCTACGGCTCCTCCAGCCCCTTCTGGCACGACCGATACCACTGCACAGAATGCTCCGGCGGCTCCGGTCGAACCGGTTCCGGCCGAACCCGTGAAGCGCGCCGATGGCAACCTTGCCACCAACATCATCGGTGAGACCGTCTATAACGGCACCGGCGACGACGCTCAAAACATCGGTGACGTGAACGACATCGTCCTGGCCAAGGATGGCAAGGCCGAGTCGCTGATCATTGGCGTCGGCGGATTCCTTGAGGTTGGCGAAAAGAATGTCGCCTACGAGTTCGATAAGGCCAAGTGGGCGGAAAGGGACGGCGATCGCTGGCTGGTGGCCGAGACCACGAAGGAAGACCTGGAGGCGTTGCCGGAGTTCAACCGCGAGCCCTATGATCCGGCCCCGGCGACAACCGCATCGACTGACGCGGCGGCGCCGGCGCCGGTGACTACCACCCCTGCTGTCACTCCAGCCCCGGCGGAGAAGACCGCGGAAGCTCCGGCGGCAACGCCTGACCCGGCTGCTCCGGCACCGGCGGACAAGACGGCGCAGGCCCCGGCAACAACGACTGACCCCGCTGCTCCAGCACCGGCGGACACGACAGCCGAGGCTCCGGCTGCAGCAACGCCTGACGCAACCCCCGACCAGACGCAGACCGCGGCGATCGACAAGTCGGCGCTGACCGAAATGCCGATCAACGAAATCCGGTCCGAAGATTTGGTTGGAACCACCGTCTACGGCGCCAATGATGTCAACGTCGGCGAGATTGGTGACGTCGTGCTGACGGGCGACAAGAAGGTCGACGCCGTCATCATCGACGTCGGCGGTTTCCTCGGTGTTGGCGAGAAGGAAGTCGCTGTCGGCATGGACAACCTTAAATTCATGACCGACAAGGATGGCAACCGCTATCTCTACACTAACTTCACCAAGGAGCAGCTCGAGGCGCAAGTCGCCTATGACAAGGGCACCTATACGCAAAAACGTGACGAACAGCGTATGATGATGCGCTAAGCCCCAGTGATTGACCCCGAAAGGCCCGCGCCGGCGACGGCGCGGGCCTTTTTTATGACTGGAAAGGCGGCAGGCGTGCGACGTGGCCGACAACGCCGTCGTCGGTCAGTTCGGCAAGCGCCAGCGACTGATCGAGATGTTCGGCCCGCCAGGCAAGCAGCCTTTCGGCAAGCTCCAGCCGGACCGGCAGATAGGCCGGATCGGCGGCGACATTGGTCAGTTCGTCTCGATCCTTCTCCAGGTCAAACAGCAGCGGCGGTAGGCCGCCGCCGAAATGTACATATTTGAATTGTTTCGTGCGGATGACGGCCAGATTGCACTGGCGCGGACCGATGCCGAAATGGCGCTCGGCATCACCGTCGGCAACCGAGCGGAAATCGAACTCCCAATGCGCAGCCTCGCGCCAGTTCCGCGGCTCCCCGGCATCCAGGAACGGCTTCAGCGATCGGCCGTCGAGATGCGGCGGGGTTTCCTCGCCAAGCAGAGCGAGCAATGTCGGCGCAATGTCCACCGCCTCAGTGAAGCGGTCGACGCTGGCGCCGGCCGCTTTGCGGCGACGCGGGTCGCGGACGATCAGCGGAATATGATAACTGCCGTCGAAAAAGCCGCCCTTGCCCAGCGTGTAATGGTCGCCCATCATCTCGGCATGGTCGGAGGTCAGCACGACGATGGTGTCATCCCATGCACCCGCCGCCTTGACCGCCTGCCAGATGCGGCCAAGCTGTGCGTCGACCTCCGAGATCATGCCGTAATAGAGTGCGCGGATGCGGCCAAAATTGTCATCGCCCCAGTCGCGCACCTTGCCCTCGGCGCCGGGGCGGAATTTCGAACGCTCCTGCAGGTCAAGATCATAGGCAAGGTAGGGGTGGCTTTCTGCCTCGGCCTGCCAGCGCACGGCGCGCTGGAAAGCCGGTCCCTCGGCAGGATCATACATCCTGTTGTAGGGCTCCGGCACGATGAAGGGCGGATGCGGGCTGAGGAAGGAAAGATGCGCGAACCACGGTGTATCGCGCTCTTGTTCGCCAAGCCAGCGGACGAACTCGCCGGCCAGGAAAGCAGCTGGGGTTTCGTCCTTCAAGTAGACGGGCGGCGCGTTGGTCACCTCGCTGTCGGTCGTGCCTCCAAGCTCGTCCGCTGGGCGATGGATGTCGGGAAAGCCGGCGCTGCTATCGATGCCGCGCGCCTGGAGCCACGACAGCCACGGTTTCTGGTGCTCCGGCAGGAGTTGGCGCACGGTGAAGCCGGGCAGCACGCCTTCGTAGCTTTTCAGCCGCGGGTCGCCCGGCGCCAGCGTGCGCGGATCGGGCGATACGTCGGTATAGCCGAACAGCGTCGGATCATAGCCGAGGCTACGCGCCGAGAGCGCGATGTTGCCGTGACGGGCGTCGAGCGGGGTGCCGTTGCGGCAAACTCGGTTGTTCATCTGGTAGAGGCCGGTGTAGAGGCAGGCGCGTGCCGGCGAGCAGGGCGCCGCGCCGCCATAATGCTGTCGAAACAGCACACCCTCGGCGGCCAGCGCGTCGGCATTCGGCGTCCGCACCACCTTGTGGCCTGCCGCCGACAGGCAGTCGCCGCGCCACTGATCGCAGGTGATCAGGAGAACATTCGGGCGTCTGTCTTTTCTGACCAATGCTGTATCCTTCATTGAAACGTGCCGCTCATGGAGCCGAATTTTTGTGGCGACGCAAGCCTGAGGTATTCGCCAAATCGTAAACAAAAGCCGCCTTATTGTTCACTCATAGAGCACAGTCCATCTGTGTTTGCGGCCTTTGCCGCCGGCTGGCCGGTTCTCATATTGGCGTGGACCGCGGCATGGGCCGCACAGGACAAGGAAAGGGGCAGAAAAATGCTCGACCAGATCAAAGGCCTGCATCACGTCACTTCGATGGCCAGGGATGCGCGCCAGAACAATGAGTTCTTCACCAAAAAGCTCGGCCTGCGCCGGGTCAAGAAAACCGTCAATTTCGACGCGCCGGATGTCTACCATCTCTATTATGCCGACGAGCTCGGCACGCCCGGTTCGGTGATGACCTATTTTCCGTTCCCCAATATCGGCAAGGGCCGCCACGGCGTTGGCGAGGTCGGCACCACGGTCTATTCGGTGCCCGAAGGCACGCTTGCCTATTGGGAAAAGCGTTTTGCCGATGAGGGCGTCGCCGGGCTGTCGCGCGAAGAGAGCTTCGGTGAGAAGCGCCTTGGCTTCGCCGGTCCCGACGGTGACGGGTTTGCGCTGGTCGAGAACAAGGCCGACACCCGTACGCCGTGGGCGAAGGGCGATGTTCCCTCCGACGAGGCGATCCGCGGCTTTCACTCGGTGTCGCTTAGGCTAAAGGATGGCGGCGCCACCGAAGAGCTGCTGAAATTGATGGGCTATGAAGAAGTCGACACGTCCGGCCCTGTAAAAAGGCTGGCGGTGAAGAACGGCAACGGCGCCAATATCGTCGATATCGAATCGCTGCCGGGCGCCGCTTTTGCCGATCTCGGCGCCGGCTCCGTTCACCACGTCGCCTTCGCTGTCGAAAACCGCGCAAAGCAACTCGAAGTGCGCAAGGCGCTGATGGACACCGGCTATCAGGTGACGCCGGTGATCGATCGTGACTATTTCTGGGCGATCTATTTCCGCACGCCGGGCGGCGTGCTGTTCGAAGTCGCCACCAACGAGCCCGGCTTCGACCGCGACGAGGACACCGCCCATCTCGGCGAGGCGCTGAAGCTGCCGTCGCAGCACCAGCATCTGAGGCCCTATCTCGAGCAACATTTGCAGAAGCTGGAAGACTGAGGACAAGGTCATGAGCAAGGACGCTTACATCTACAAAGCACTGCCCGGTTCGCCGGGCGACGCGTTGCTCTTCGTCTTCCACGGCACCGGGGCCGACGAGACTCAGCTTTTGTCGCTTGGGCGCGATCTCGCGCCGCAGGCGACTATCGTCTCGCCGCGCGGCGATGTCTCGGAACACGGTGCCGCGCGCTTTTTCCGCCGCACCGGCGAGGGCGTCTACGACATGGGCGACCTGGCGCGGGCGACGGACAAGATGGTTGGTTTCGTGAAGGCGCATGTCGAGGCGGCAAAACCCTCGTCGGTGCTTGGCCTCGGCTATTCCAACGGCGCCAACATCCTGGCCTCGGTGGTGTTCGCGGCGCCCTCTCTATTCGACGCGGCGGTGCTGATGCATCCGCTGATCCCGTTCGAACCGGAGATCGAGGGAAGTCTCGCCGGCCGTCGCATCCTGGTCACAGCAGGCAGGCGCGATCCGATATGTCCGCCCAACCTGACGTCGCGGCTGGAGGCCTATTTGCGCGCCGATGGCGCCGATGTCACAGTGGAGTGGCACGACGGCGGCCATGAGGTGCAGTCGAACGAGATCGAGGCGGCGCGGCGGTTCCTGTCCGCTACGCCGGCAGAAGGAGCGTAAGCAATGCTTGACCAATTGCCGGAGATCGAACTGGAGGATCGCGGTTCCAAAGGCCGTTACCTCTTGCGCGGGCCTGATGGCGCCGAGGCGGAGATGACCTTCACCAAGATCGGCGAGCACCAGATCATCATCGACCACACCGAGGTGCCGGATGCGTTTCGCGGCCAGGGCGCCGGGCTTCGCCTCGTCACCCGAGCCGTCGAGGACGCGCGCGCGGCGGGCAAGAAGATCATCCCGCTTTGTCCGTTCGCCAACGCCCAGTTCCATCGTCACAAGGAATGGGCCGACGTGCTGAAACAGTAGGTTCGGCTCAATTCGGCCACCTAAGCGCGCGGGATGACTGTGGAAGAGCGGGCGGCCAGAAGGGGATAACGTCTCTGGCATTTGCGCAGTTCGTACATCTTGCCTAATTAGGCGTATCGCCTGCAGACTGGCTGCGACTGAGGCCCGCCCCCCTGAAACCGAATGGCTCCCTGATGACTGAATCCGACCTCGTCCCCGTCTTCGACGGCCACAACGATACGTTGCTCAGGCTCTATCAGTCGAAGGACGCGGATGTTGAGAAGCTGTTCATCGAGGGAACGCAGGGTGGCCACATCGACCTGCCGCGCGCGAAAAAGGGCGGCTTTGTCGGCGGCATGTTCGCGATCTTTCCGCCGCCGATCGAGAAGTCCAAGCGCAGTGCGGTTCCACCTGCGCCGAGCGATACCGAGCCCTTGCCGCCCGAAATTTCGCGCGCCGACGCGCTCGCTTCCACCATCGCCATGGCCTCGATCCTGTTCAGGCTGGAACGAGCGTCGGCACTCACCGTCTGCCGCAGCGCCGGCGCCGTGCGAAATGCGATGGCGCAAGGGTCGATCGCGGCGGTGTTCCATATTGAAGGCGTCGAGGCGATCGACCCCGAACTGACGATGCTCGACGTGTTGCATGCGGCCGGCCTGCGCTCGCTCGGCGTCGTCTGGAGCCGCCCGAACGCTTTCGGCCATGGCGTGCCATTCCGTTTCCCGTCGACGCCCGACACCGGACCTGGCCTGACCGATGCCGGCAAGGGACTGGTCAAGGCCTGCAACCAGCTCGGCATCATGGTCGATCTTTCGCATCTCAAAGAAAAGGGGTTTCGCGACGTCGCCGGGATCAGCGACGCCCCGCTGGTCGCGACCCACTCGAACGTCCATGCGATCTGCGGCCATTCCCGCAACCTCACGGACTGGCAGCTCGGCGCGATCCGCGAGTCGGGTGGCATGGTCGGCCTGAATTTCGCGACCGGATTTTTGCGCGAAGACGGCCGGATGAATGCTGATACCAGTGTCGACATCATGGTGCGCCATGTCGATTCGCTGCTGCAGGCGCTGGGCGAGAACGGCGTCGGCCTCGGGTCCGATTTCGACGGCGCCATGATCCCGGCTGTTATCGGCGACGTTACCGGCCTGCCGAAGCTGCTCGATGCGTTCGCGGCGCGCGGCTTCGGTCGCGCGCTGATCGAGAAGATCGCCTATCGCAACTGGATCAACATGCTGGAAAAAACCATCGGGTAAAGCGTGTCGCCCGGCAGAGTAGCCAGCGACCTGCAATATATCGATCGAGCGGGGTTTTGATGATCTCGACAAAATCGTTGTTTCCGGAGCTCAAGCCGCGGATGATTGCGGAGTTCGAGAACTTCTGGGCCGGCTCTTGAAGCGCCAGACCGTACGAACCGATGTCGCCATCGCCGGCGCCGGCTTTACCGGCCTGTCAGCCGCGCATGAATTGAACAAGGCCGGCATTGATTTTGTGCTGCTCGAGGCGCGCGGCCGCGTCGGCGGGCGGGTCGAGTCCAAGTGGAATGGGCTTGGCGAGCTGATCGACAGCGGCGGTCAGTTCCTGTGCGAGGACATGCCGGAACTGATGGCCCTGGTGCGAACGCGCGGTAAGACGTTGGTCGAGACCTATGTTAAGGGCGAAGTCATTGCCCAGCCGCTGACGGGCGAAAAGGAAGCCGAGCGAATCTACTACGCCTCGATGGCGATCCGCGACCGTATGAACGCGATTGCACCGGGCGATCCGACGATTGCCGGCTTGACCGTCGCCGCATGGCTCGATCGCCAGAACGATCCCGGTGAGGTCAAGGCGGCTTTTCGCTCGATGATCGAGGGCCTGTGGTGCCAGGCGCTCGAAAAACTGCCGCTTTGGCACCTCATCGACAATGACCGCCGTATCACCAATGAGGTGTCGGAGCTGCAGTATTTCGTGCACGAAACCATGCAGTCTCTGGCGGATGATCTGGCTGAGGATCTCGGCGACCGCCTGCGATTGAACACGCCGGTCAGAACGATCGAGCGCAGACTGGGAGGAATTCGTCTCGCGTCGACGACGGGCTCGATCACGGCGCGAATGGCGCTAATCGCCATGCCGCCGATGATGGCTTCGAAGCTGGATTTCGCACCGGCGCTGCCGGTTGCCTTGGAAAAGGCCCTCGGTGTCTGGCAAAGCGGCGCGGTGATCAAAATGCAGGTGCGCTACCCCACAGCCTTTTGGCGCGCCAAGGGCTTGAGCGGCATGGTGATGTGGCGCGATCCGCCGGCACTTTTTGCCTGTGACGTCAGCAAGGATGGCGGCCACCCTGCGTTGGTCGTCTTCATGGGCGGGCCGCTTGCCCTACGCTGGCGGGAATTGGGAGATGCCGCGTTGCGCGCGGAGGTTACGGCGCGGCTCAAGGAGGCGCTCGGCACGGACGCAGGCAGCTTCACCGATTTCAGCTGTCGCGACTGGACCGATGATCGCTGGAGCGGCGGCGGCTACAGCGATCTCATCATCGATACGAGTGCCACCGATGCCGAACAAACCATCCTGGCCGGCGCGCCGCCAGTGTATTTCGCATCCTCGGAATTGTCGCCGTCATTTCCGGGCTATGCCGAAGGCGCAATCGTGGCTGGGCGCATTGCTGCACAGAAAATCCTCTCGGAATTTAATCCGCAATAGTCACAAGCGCCTCATGGTCGCAGGTGAGGCGTCAAGCTGGCGACCGGACGTCGCCGGGCCACAGCGGCGGCGTGATTTGATCCTGTGAACATGCGACTGCATGAAACAGTTCGGCAAAGAACTCTCGCGCCCTCGCAGACCGAATATGCCCGGTACTGCCCGGAATCCGGTTTCAAATCTGTTACACGGTCAGTTTGCGTGCGTCGTTCGTTCGTTACCGGGTGCGGCTAAGTTCGTTTCAGCAGAAAAAGAAAATCAATGAAGGGTATGGCGATGCATACGAAAATCCAGACTGCCTACGATGACCGCCCGCAGGCGCCGGAGCGCAACGATCGGCGGCCGAAGCTGGCGCTGCGCCGGCGCGCCAACGACCATCCGATGGCGCTGTTCGTGGTGCTGGGCGCCGCCGCATTCGTCGGCATGGCGTTCGTGCCGACGGTTGGACCGGCCTTTGCTTCACTGAACCCGCCGGCAAATATCGTTGACGGCGCGCCGACCACGACAAAGACCGCGCGCCTGCCGATGCCGGAGATCGATTTTGTCTGCAAGGGGCAAGCCTGGGGCGCCGAAAGTGCGGACTGCCTGCGCGTCATCGCCGAGCAGTCCGGCATCCACAAGGCTCGCGCGGTCCGCGTGATCGCCAATGCCCCGCCGCTGACCGATACGCCGAACGTTTTTTGATGCCCCCCGAGCGACCCTCCAGCGCTCCCGGCAGGCTCCCGCCGCATCGTCGGCCGGGAGTCTTTTTCTCTGGCCTCTAACCCTTCCTTTGAGCGTCGGATTCTTAAAAAGCCGATTTCCACCAGTCCGAAGTTCTAGCTGCCCAATGCCGCCTGCTCGGCGATGGCCGACAGCACGCCGCGCACGTCCAGCGTGCTGAACGGCTTTTCCAGGATCTGCGGACGCTGCGGCGCGGGCAATGCTTCGATTTCGGCCTTTGCGCCGATCAGGTCGCCGGTGACCAGAACGAAGCGCCGCGCCAGATCGGGCTTTTCGGCGAGCAGTTCGCGATAGATTGATATGCCGCTGGTGCCGGGCATGCGCAGATCGGAAAAGACGATGTCCGGCGGCATGTGGCCGGTCAAGGTCGCGGCGGCCGATGCCCAGGCCGGCACGATCCGCGACTTGATGCCCATCAACTCCAGAATATCGGACAGCGACGCGGCGACATCCGGCTCGTCGTCGATGATCAGCGCGTGACGCAATCCGCTCGAGCGCGACGGGGTTTCGCCGGAGGCGGCCGCGCCGGCGGAGATCGCCGGCAACTGGACGACGAAACGGGCGCCCCTCGGCAGAACTTCCTCGAACCAGACATTGCCATTGTGCCGTTCGATGATCGATTTGGAGATTGACAGGCCGATGCCGGTGCCGACGCCGACAGGCTTGGTGGTGAAATAGGATTCGAAGATGCGAGAGCGAATCGCTTCCGGCACGCCCAGCCCGTTGTCCTCAACTGAGAAACAGGGATTGCCGCGATCGCTGCGAAACGTGCGAACCTTGATCAGCCGGTCGCCGCCGATGCCGGCCAGAGCGTGCTGGCTGTTGATGAGGAAGTTGGCGGCCACTTGCGTCACATGGTCGGCGTCGGCCATGGCCAGCAGCGGGCCGCTGGCGAAATCGGTATCGATAATGATGCCGGTCGACCTGGCGCCGTAGGCAGTCACTTCGAGTGCCGCGCGGACCACCTGGTTGAGGTCCGTCTCGGCCTGCGCCGCCGGGTGCAGGCGGACCATTGAGAGGAAGCTCTTGACGATGCGGCCGCAACGCTCGGCGGCGGCGCGCACCTTTTCGGCGCGCACCTTGGTCTGCGGGTCTGAAGCGAACTCGTGCAATAGCGTCGATTGTGCGACGACTACGGCAAGCGGGTTGTTGAGCTCGTGTGACACGCCGGCAAGCAGCGAGCCCATCGCCGCCATCTTCTCGTTCTGGTGCAGCTTTTCGCGCTGGCGGCCGATCTCCTCTTCGGCGCGCAATTTGTCGCGAAGGTCGCGGATCGAGCCGAAGATCAGGCGGCGGTCGGCGACTCGCATCTCGGTCGCCGTCAGTTCGATCGGAAAGACCTCGCCGGCCGCATTCTGGGTGACGGTCTCGATCCGCTGGCCGACCATCGGCGCGCCGCGGCCCGACATGTATTCGGCGCCCGACACATAGCCCTTGCGATAATATTCCGGAACGACGGTGTCGAGCAGGTCCTTGCCGAGGATGTCACTGCGCTGATAGCCGAACATCTTTTCGGCGGCAGGATTGAACTCGATGATCGAACCGGTCTCGTCGATGACGATGATGGCGTCTAGCGAGGCCTGCAACATGGTGCGGCGGATGACTTCGCTGGCATGGGCATCGGAAAGCGATCGTTCGATGGCGTCGCCGATGGCCAATGCCACGATGTGCAGCGTTGCCTCTTCCTCGTTGGTCCATTCGCGCTCGTTCACGCAGTCGTTGACCGCCAGCGTGCCCCACAGATGGCCATGCGCAAAGACCGACACCGACAGGAACGACTTGATGTGCTGCTTTTCGAAGTCGGTTCTCAGAAAGCCTTCAACGTCGCGCGTGTGTCCCGCGAAGATCTTGCCTTGCCGCTCGTCCTCCGCCAACCGTTCCAGCAGTGGGTCCGAATTGACAACCGACTGCATGATTACCGTTGGCGACGCCAGTTCGCCACCAAATCGGGGGTTGATCCAGTAAGCCGCGACCGACTGGGCAAAGCCCTGGCCGGGCAGCTCGCGCAGCCGAAACAGGATGCCGCGCTGGCAATCCATGGCTCCGCAGAGCGTTTCAAGGATGCTGTCCATCTCGCGCTGCCAGTCGCCGGCTTCGCGAAGCCGGCGAACGACATGGACAGCCGCCATCGCCGCGCCTTGCCTGACGCCGTGCATATCGCTGCGTGCTGCTTCAGCCGTCATGGTCAGCCGTCATTTCACAGTCGTGCCACCGAGAGTGGTTACCGGTGGTCGCGCCGCTCAGTTGCTTTCGCCGGTCGGCAGCGAGAAGATATAGCCTTCGCCGCGGACTGTGCGCAGGTATTTCGGATTGGCCGGGTCCGCCTCGATCTTCTTTCTCAGCCGCATGATGCGGATATCGACCGCGCGCGACGATTCAGGATCTTCCGCGAAGCCGATCGCCTCGGAGATCGCCGCACGCGTCAGCAAACGGTTGGCACGCGTCAGGAAGACCTCCAGCACGTCAAACTCGCTCTTGGCCATGTCGATGACTGTCCCATTGGTGCCGGTGACGAACCGGCCGTCGAGATCGGCATGGAAAGGGCCGAAGCTCATGAAACGGCGGTTGGCAGTTGTTTCGGCCTTGGCGCCCTGTGGTTCGGCCGGCTGCGGCACGCGGCGCAGCACGCTGCGGACCCTCGCCAGCACCTCGCGCAATTCGTAAGGCTTGACGATGTAGTCGTCGGCGCCCAGTTCCAGCCCGACGATGCGGTCGAGCGCGGTGCCGGCGGCAGTGGCGTAGATGATGCCGATAGGCATTTTCGAGCGCAGCCAGCGGCCGAGCGACAGGCCGTCCTCGCCTGGCATGGCGATGTCGAGGATGGCCAAGTGAAACGACTGCGTTTCCAGCAAGGTTCGCGCGGCGCTGGCACTCTCGGCCGTCGCGACATCGTAGCCGCTGGCGCCGAGATACTCGGCGACCGCGTCCCTCAGATCCGGTTCGTCCTCGACGATAACAATTCGCGCCCGCACTATGCTCTCGCTCCCGCTTTCAGCGGAAAGTAGATTGGGTATAAACATCATGTCCAGCACTCATCTTGGGTTGCCGGTTGCAGGGTGGAAAAAAATGGCTGCACGATCCGTCATCGCGCTGGTTTCCGTCGCCGAAGTGGTCGCGACCGATCTCGCCGACCATCTCGAACGGCGTGGTCATGACGTGCGCGCGGTGCGGCAGCCGTGGGAGGCCGAATCCTTGCTTTCCGGAAAGGGCATCGATGTCGTCGTCGTCGGCGACAGCCTCAGCCAGGCGGAAGGGCGTGATCTGCTCAGGCGCCATGGCGGCGAGGGCGGGCCGGATTTCATCCTGATCTGCCGGCCGGCCGATCTCGTCGACAAGGTGCTGGCGCTCGAACTCGGCGCCGCCGACGTCGTCGAGAGCCCGCTCAATGTCAGGGAACTCGCCGCTCGTATCGGCGGCTTGCTGGCACGGCGCGGCAGGAACGCCGGGGAATTGGTCGTGCTGGAGAACGCGACGGTCGACCTCCGGTCGGCCATGGTCATGCATCGCTCCGGCACGGAAGAACAATTGTCGCCGGGTCAGGTGGCGCTGCTCAGATTGTTCCTGGCCAGTCCGCGCAAGGTCTTGACGCGCGACGACATCATTGCCGCCGCGCCCGCCGAAAATGCCGATGCCTTCGATCGCTCGATCGATTCGCGCATCGTGCGGCTGCGCCGCAAGCTCGACACCGAGACCATCACCACCATAAGGGGTGCGGGCTACCGGTTCGATCCGCCGACGCAGTTCGCCGACTGAGGCCGGGCCTCTCACCGTATTGCCCACAGGTCCAGGCGCTCAGCGGACCACAAGAAGCGACGGACCTGACGGCATTTCGCTGGCCGCGACGAATTCGCTTGCATGGGCACGATCCCTAAGAAGCACGGTGGCGAGGCCGGCAAAGCCGAGCAGGCCCTGTGCGTAGAGCAGTGCGGAAAGCACCGAAGCTGCAAATTTCGTGTTCATCGTATCCGTTCCCCAAATTCAGACCTGCTGCGTATGGCCTGTTTTCGGGCACACTCTCTTCCGGAAACCAGCACCACTTGTCGCGATGCGGTCTTTCGGCTCGGGATCATGTCTTCAGGGAAACCCCCGAAGCGCCCGCGCCGCCAGCGGAGCCCCCCGTCGCGGCGCGGGCCTTCGGTCCTCTCGGCTGCAAGTTGCCGGAGGGGCCGCGCATCTTCTTCAGCCCAAAACCGACCCGCCAGAGGGCCTTGAGCCGGTTGATGCGCAGACTGGACACGATCCAGACCGTGGCGAAAAACAGTGCGGCATGCAGCGTCGAAACTTCGCTTGAAGTCATCCCCGCAAGCTTCGTCGTCGGGCTGCCGGCGAAGGTGCCGACGCCGCCGATCATCGGTGCGGCTGTGCTTATCCTGAAGAGCCAGGAGATCGCGTTCGATTGCATGTTCATCTTCGTTTGTTCGGCTGTTTTCGTTGGGTCAACTCTGCGGGTGGCCTGTATCCAGATCATGCCGCTAGCGTCCGCGCTTTGTTGCAGATTGGTTTCGAGCCAAGTCGAATTTCTTTCATATGAGGGAAGACCGCACTTTCACTTGGAGAAGACAATACCTTTTTGCGGGCCCGGGCTCAAGCGGCCGAGGCTTTATGTCATTGGGTTCACCCCTACAAATCCCTCGGATCGGCTTTGGGCTGTTAACCATGGGAAACACATTCGAAACAGAAACGCCTGCCGTGCGAAATCAATTCGAAACGTCACCCAACGATAAGCCAGTCGTCGAATTGGAGCCGGCCATGTCCGGCAGATGGGGGACATCATGTACACTGCCATTTCTGCCAAGCTCATCAACATCGCTGCCGCCGCCCTCACGGGTGCGGTTCTTCTGTTCGGCCCCGATAATGGCGTCGCCCATGCTGCCAATCGGGCCGCCAATCAGATCGTGGCGCGGATTTCGCTTTCGCAGCAGACGATGCAAGTCCTGGTCGACGGGCGGCCGACCTTCGCGTGGAAAGTCTCGACCGGCGCAAAGGGGCATGTCACCCCGACCGGCTCGTTCAAGCCGACCCGCATGCACCAAATGTGGTATTCGAGGAAATATGACAACGCGCCGATGCCGCATTCGGTCTTCTTCAAGGGTGGCTACGCCGTGCATGCGACCAATTTCGTCAAGCGCCTCGGCCAGCCGGCCTCGCATGGCTGCGTGCGGCTGCATCCGGTCGACGCCGCCGATTTCTACCAGCTTGTCGAGACTTTCGGTCCGGCCAACACCAGGATCGTCATCGTCAAATAGGTAAGCAAAGTCGATCCGCCTGCCGGGTGAAACAGGTTCCGGGTCGGACATCACTGCCCAAGAAAAAGGCCGGAAATTTCCGGCCTTTTTTGTCAATCAATCAACCGGGACCGGCATCAGCTTCGGGTCAGGCTTCTCGGCGTGATGCGGCAGGTCCTTGCTGGCAATGAAGGTGTAGAACATCGGCACCACGAACAGGGTGAACATCGTTCCCACCAGAATGCCGGTGAAGATCACCAGGCCCATCGAATAGCGCGCCGCCGCACCCGCGCCGCTGGAGATGATCAGCGGCACCACGCCGAGCGCCATCGCAGCCGTCGTCATCAGGATCGGCCTTAGCCGCACCCTGGCCGAGGCGACGATCGCATCTCGCCGCCGCATCCCGTGGAGCTCGCGCTGCTGGTTGGCAAACTCGACCAGAAGAATGCCGTGCTTGGTGATCAGACCGATCAGCGTGATCAGGCCGACCTGCGTATAGATATTGAGCGTCCCCAGCCCCAGATTGAGCGGCACGATCGCGCCGAAGATCGACAGCGGCACCGACATCATGATGATCAACGGATCGCGGAAGCTTTCGAACTGCGCCGCCAGCACCAGATAGATGACCAGAACGGCTGCCGCGAAGGCGATGATGATCGTGTAGCCCTGTTCCTTCTCCTGCCGCGACTGGCCAGTATAGTCGATGAAGAAGGTATCGGGCAGGCTTCCCCTGGCGATATCCTCGATCGTCTTCAGCCCGTCGCCGGTGGTGACGGTGGGCAATGGCAGAGCCGAAATCGTGGCGGAGTTCAATTGGTTGAACTGCTCGATCGCGGCCGGCGATGCATTGGTCGAGATCTTCACCACCGCCGAGAGCGGCACCATCTCGCCCGACGCGCTGCGCACGAAATACTCGGCCAGCTTTTCAGGGTTGTCGCGGAAGTTCTGCGGCACCTGCGGGATGATGTCGTAGCTGTTGGATTCGCGGTCGAATTGCGCCACCTCAGCGCCGCCGACCAAGAGGGTCAGCGTCCGGCCGATGTCGGCGATCGGCAGGTTGAGCGCCGCGGCGCGGTCGCGGTCGATCGTCACCGTCACTTCTGGCGCGTCGTAGGACATCGAATTCTGCACGGCGAGGAAGCGACCGGAGGCCTGCGCCTTGTTCTTGATGTCCTCGGCCGCCTCATACACCTGGGAGGCCTCGCCGGTCGAGCGCACCACCATGGTGATCGGCAGGCCGCCGCCGGAGCCGGGCAGCGTGGGCGGTGCGAAGACGAAAGCTTCGACGCCCGCAACCTTGCTGAGGCGACCCGTGATGTCTTCCTGAAGTTCCTTCGAGCTGCGCGTGCGGTCGGCCCAGTCCTTGAATGCGAAGCCGACGAAGGCGTTGTTCGTCGGGCCTTGGAACGCGACGGCGGAGAACCGCGCCCTAGTTTCGGGGATATCATTCATCAGCCCGAGAATCTGGTTGACATAGGTTTCGGTGTAGTCCGACGTCGCATAGCGCGGCGCATTCACAATAGACAGCAAGAAGCCCTGGTCTTCTTCCGGTGCCAGTTCGCTCGCGGTCTTGGTGAACATGAAGCCGGTCGTGGCGACCAGTGCGATGACGATCATCAGTGTCACCGGGCGATATTTCAACGAGCCGCTAACCAGCCGTTCATAGACGTTTTCGACGCGCCTGAATGTGGTGTCGACAATGCGCTGGAAGCGGCTGTGCGAGCCGGCCCTGAGGATGCGTGCCGACATCATTGGCGTGATGGTGAGGGCGACGACACCCGAAAGCACCACCGAGCCGGCAAGCGTCACCGCGAATTCGCGAAACAGCGCGCCGGTCAGGCCGCCGGTGAAGGCCAGCGGCGCGAACACGGCGGCCAGCGTTATCGTCATGGCGATGACGGCGGACGAGATCTCCCGCATGCCGTTGAAGGCCGCCTGCATCGGCGACAAACCGTCTTCCTCCATATGGCGGTGGATATTTTCCACCACCACGATGGCATCATCGACGACGAGGCCGATCGCCAGCACCATGGCCAGCAACGACAAAAGATTGATCGAATAGCCCAGCGAAAACAGCAGGAAGCAGACGCCGATCAGTGACAGCGGAATGGTCACGATCGGCATCAGCACCGAGCGGAACGAGCCGAGGAAGAGCAGGATGACGACGATGACGATGGCGACCGCTTCGCCGATGGTCTTGAACACCTCCTCGATCGACGCGCTGATCTGCTCGGTCGAATCGTAGACGATCTCGATCGTCATGCCTTGCGGCAGCGTCTCCTGGATCGTCGGCACGATTTCGTGGATCGCCTCCGCTGTCGTCAGCGGATTGGCGGCCGGCGTCGGAAAGATGGCGAGGAAGATGCCGGGCTTGCCGTTGAAAGTGACCCTGGTGTCGGTGTTCGCCGCGGCGAGCTCGACGCGCGCCACATCGCGCAGCCTCACCACATTGCCGTCCTTCGATCGGAGCGGAAGGGCGGCGAAAGCCTCCGGCGTCTGCAGCGTCGAGCGAACGGTGATCGAGGAGGCGACGTATTCGTTTTCGGTATTGCCGGGCGCGGAGAGGAAATTCGATTCATTGATGGCAGTCAGCACTTCCGCCGCCGTCACGCCGCGCGCCGCCAGTTTGACCGGGTCGATCCAGACGCGCATCGAATATTCGGCGGCCCCGAAGATCTGAACGTCGGCGACACCCTCGACCGTCGACATGCGCGGCCGTACGACGCGCTCGATATATTCGGTGAGCTGTTCCGGCGTCATGTTCGGATTCTGCATCGAGATGTACATCATCGCGAACTGCTCGCCGGTGCCCTTGACGATCACCGGGTCTTCGGCCTCGTCTGGCAGATCGCCGCGTACGCCTTGTACCTTCGACAAGACTTCGTTCAACGCGACGTCGGGGTTGGAGCCGAGTTTCATCTGCACCGTCACGGTGCTTAAGGACGGCCGGCTCGCCGACGTGACATAATCGATGTTTTCGGTCGAAGCGACGGCACGGGCGATCGGCGCGGAAATGAATCCCTGGATCAGGTCGGCGCTGGCGCCTGGATAGGCCGTAGTGATCGTGATGGCCGTTTCTTCAACCTCCGGATACTGCCGGATCGATAGGTTGAAGATGCCCTGGAAACCCAGAAGCAGGATCATCAAGGCGAGCACGGTCGAAAGGACCGGGCGGCGGATGAAGAGGTCGGAAAAGCTCATTGCTGGGCTGCCTGCTGGTTCGCCGGCTTGGTCGGGTCGATCGTGTTGTCGACGGCTACGGACATGCCGTTGGAGAGCCGGTTCTGGCCGGCGGTAACGACTTCGTCGCCGGGCGCAATACCTTCCAGGATCTCAACCAGGCCGGCATTGCGGCGGCCGGGCTTGACGAACACCTGGGCAAGTGCGAGCTGCGGTTTCTGTTCTTCCGCTGTCGATTCGGCCGGGGTGGCAGCCGGTTTTTCCTCGGGTTTTCCCGCAGGCGCTTCGGCCGCGGGCTTCGCAGTATCCGTGGCTGGCTTTTCTTCCGGCTTTGCCGCCGCAGCAGGGGCGGCGCCATTGGCCGCGGCCGGCTTCGCCGGACGCACCACAAAGACGAAGTCACCGTAGAGGCTGGAGGTCAGCGCGGTCTGCGGCACCGTCAGCACGTTGTTTTCCTCGGGCAATTCGACGCGCACCTGCACGAACTGGCCAGGTGTCAGCTTGCCTTCGGGGTTGGCGACCTCGGCTCTGACCGTCACCAGCCGGCTGGTCGGGTCGATCTTCGGGTCGATACCGCGAATGGTGCCGGCGAACGGCAACTCGCCGTCGCCAATGCCCAGCCGCACCGTCTGGCCGATCTTCAGCAGCGGAAGCTGCTGTTCGGGAACCGAGAAATCGGCCCGCATCGTCTCCAGGTCCTGCAGGGTCGCTACGGAAGTGCCGGGTGAGAGATACTGGCCGAGATCGATCCTGGGGATACCCACTGTGCCGCTGAAGGGCGCGGTCAGCAGCTTCTGCTCGAGCACCGCCTGCAGCCTGTTGACCTGTGAAGCGGAAGCCGATGCGGCTGCCCGCGCCGAGTCGAGCGTCGATTCCGAGCCGACACCGCGTTTCTGCAATTCAAGGGCGCGTGTCAACGCCGTCTGGTCGAGCGCCGCTTGCGCCTTCGTCGCATCGAGATCGGCGCGCTCGGCGGCATCGTCGAGCTGAAGGAGAACCGCGTTGGCTGCAACCTTCTGATTGGCGTGAAACAGGATGTCCTTGACGATGCCGGCGGTTTCGACGGTCAGGTCGACGCCGCGGACCGCACTGACAGTGCCGATCGCCTCGACGCCCGGCGTCCAGTTCGTCGGCTTGACGATTGTCGTCGACACGGTCGCGGCCGGCGGCTTCATCGTGGCGAAGAATTGCTGCATTGCATTGTCGCGGAACAAATTGAAGCCGACGATGCCGCCGCACACCAGCACGAGCAGAATGAAGGCAATGATGAAACGCTTGATCACGAACAGTCCCCTTGGCCATGGCCCGGCATAACAGTCGGATGACCGAAACACATACCTGTGACTGGTCCCGATTTCAAATGACGGCGATCTTACTGTACCGTCTGGACGGTCTTGTCAAATCCGCGTAGGCTAATGTATGGGGAGCGACTGATGAAGGCCCGCAGAACAAATTCGCGTGATAAAATTCTCGCCGCCGCCGCCGATGTGGCACGCGAGACAGGGCCCGGCAGCCTGTCGCTGGACGCCGTCGCCAGCCGAGCCGGCGTGTCGAAAGGCGGCTTGCTGTACAATTTCCCGACAAAGGCGAAACTGATGCAGGCGCTGGTGGAGGATTACCTGCGCGCCTTTGAGCAGGCGCTGGAGTCCGCCCGCACGGCCGGCGCCAGCGGCGAAAGCCCGCTTGCGACCTACATCAAGCTTTCGGCCGAACATGCCGAGGAATCGAAACCGTCGGCTTCCTGGATATTTTCGGCGATCGCCGAGGATCCCGATTTCCTGACACCGATAAAATCGTTCAGGCGGCAGGTTTTCGAGCGGCTCAAGGGAGAGACGCCGGACCTCAAGGCGCTGCTGGTCTGCTACCTCGCCATCGAAGGACTTCGCAGCATGAACCTCTTCGACTCGGACGTCCTTTCACAGGACGAACGCCGGTTGCTGGTATCGTCCTTGCTTGAGATCGCGGGATAGATTGCCGCGAGCAATTGGCGTGAATGGCCGAAACCCCTATCTGGCGGCCAGGCGCTGTCATTGTCATGACCGGATTTCCTACGTGTTGCCGGCCGGATGCGAATAGCCTTCCCCCGCGCCCCAGGATAATTATGACAGGTGAGATCATGGTTGAGCCGGTTGGCCCAAGATGCCGTTCAGGGAACTTTTCTTCGGCTGGCGATTTTGGCTATATGGTAGAAAGCCGAACTGCCAGAAGGGTATTGCCGATGACGACAAAACGCTTTGCGATCCGCGCGCTCGCCTTCGCGATAGGCTGCAGCATGTCCGCCTCGGCTTTCGCCGGGGACAAATACCGCGACCATCGGCAACGCGACTACCGGGTTCAATCCGAACGCTACGTTCCCGCCGAAGGCGACATCATCGACATTCTGTTCGGCGGCCCGCGCTACTATGACCAGCAGTTGGTCACGACAGCCGCCGGAGCCTGCTCCTACCACAGGGTCGGGCCCGACGCGAATGCCTTGAACAAGATCAACGATCACCACTGCGGGAAGTAGGCGGCAGGCTTCAGCGCCCGCCAGCCTCCTTCATCCGCGCGATGATGTCGGCCATCAGCGCCAGGTCGCGACGGGAGTCCGCGAGGTTTGGTCAGAGGGCTTCGCCGTCACTTCGGGTCAAACTGCAGGTGCACGCGATCAGCCCGGTTGCAGCGGCGCCAGCGCCGGGCCATCCATACGAAACAGATGGCAAAGCGCGGGAGAAATATCGAGCGCGATCAGGCTGTGCAACGGCGTCCTGTCGCCACCTTCCGCCTGCACGACCAGCGTGATGTCAGGCGCGATCTCAACATGCAGGATTGTCAGACTGCCAAGCCGCTCCGCCAGCACGGCTCGCCCCTTGAATTGTCCGTTGGCCGAGATGCGGAGATGTTCCGGCCGCATGCCGAGCAGCAGCTCGTCGCCAGATTTGCTTGCACCGGCGGCAACCGGCACGGTCAACGCCTGGCCGTCCGGCAATGTCACGGTGACGCCTTCGGGGCCGGTCGACGCCACTTTCAGCTTCAGCAGGTTCATCTTCGGCGAACCGATGAAGCCGGCCACGAAGATGTTCGCTGGCCGGTTGTAGAGTTCGAGCGGCGAGCCGACCTGTTCGATGCTGCCACCGTTCAGCACCACGATCTTGTCGGCCATGGTCATGGCCTCGGTCTGGTCGTGGGTGACGTAGATCATGGTCGCGGCCAGATGTTCGTGCAGGCGCATCAGCTCGAGCCGCATGCTGACTCGCAAGGCGGCGTCGAGATTGGACAGCGGCTCATCGAACAGGAACACTTTGGGATTGCGCACAATGGCGCGGCCGATGGCGACACGCTGGCGCTGGCCGCCCGAAAGCGCCTTCGGCCGCCGGTCGAGGAGATGCGAAAGCTGCAGCACCTCGGCCGCCTCTCGCACCTTGCGTTCCTTCTCCGCGGCGGAAACGCCGGCGATTTTCAGCGCAAAACCCATGTTCTCCGCCACCGTCATGTGCGGATAGAGCCCGTAGGACTGGAACACCATGGCGAGCCCGCGCTCGGACGGATCGATATCGTTGGCGCGCAAGCCATCGATCAGCAAGTCGCCGGCGGTGATCTTTTCCAGGCCGGCGATCATGCGCAGCAGCGTGGACTTGCCGCAGCCGGACGGGCCAACGAAGACAACGAATTCGCGGTCCTCGACGTCCAGGTCAAGGCCCTTGATGATCTCGACGGAACCGTAGGACTTGCGCGCACCACGCAGCTTGAGCTCAGCCATGGCTTGTCTCCCTGGCGCCGGCAAGCTCGGTCGCGCCGTCCTTGTTGTCCTCATCCTGCGCCATCGCCAATGGCGCGCCCGGTTCGCCTTCCCACAGGATCAGGCTGGCCGCGCCGATCAGTCCGGCGCGGTCGCCAAGCTGCGCCGGCACGATCGGCACGTCCCGGTAGGCCAGCATGGCCCGCTGCTCGACGGTTGCCCTGATGGTTGGAGCCAACAGGTCGAAACCGTTCGCAAGGCCGCCGCCCATGACGATCAGGTCCGGCGAATAGAGGTGAAGCAGGTTGGTGAAGCCGATGCCGAGCCACCTGGCTTCCGCCTCGATCAGCTCGAGCGCACTGATATCGCCGGCACGTGCGGCCTCGACGACGTGCCTGGCCGAAACGTCGCCGTCGGCCGAAAGGCGCCTGAGCAGGGAGCCGTCGCCTGGCGCTGTCAGAGCCGTGGCACGCCGCCCGAGCGCGGTTCCGGAGGCGACCGCCTCGAAACAGCCGACAGCGCCGCAGAAGCAGCGGTCGCCCTCGCCGGTGATGGTCATGTGGCCGATCTCGGCGGCAAGCCCGCGCCGGCCGTGATAGATGTGGCCGTCGGCAACGACCCCGCCGCCGATGCCGGTCGATACGGTGACGAACACCAGCGATCCGGTGCCCTGGCCGGCGCCGAAGCGCCATTCGCCCAGCGCGGCCGCGTTGGCGTCGTTTTCCAGCCGCACCGGCAGGCCGAAATGCTTGCCGAGAATGTCGATCAACGGCACGTCGTGCCAGCCGGCCAGCGTCGGCGGTGCGATCACGATCCCGGCCTTGGGATCGAGCGGTCCCGGCGCGCCGATGCCGATGCCGACGACATCCGCTTGTGGGCGCTGTGTCAGAAGAGCCCCGGCCAGCGCGATGATCTGCCCGATCACCGCATCCGATCCCGCGATCGCCATCGTCGGCGCCGAAACCTGCGCGACAACGCGGCCGCCGCTCTCGACCAGCGCGCCGCGCAGCTCCGTTCCGCCGAGATCGAAGGCGAGGGCCAGTCTTGTCATGAGGCGGCGACCTTCAGCCCCTGCAGCCAGGCCATGCGCTGCGCGAGGTCGGGGTCCCCGAATGCCAGCGATCCGAGCACCACCGTCTCGGCCCCGGCGGCGCGCAGGCGCGGCACCGTCTCGTGGCGGATGCCGCCATCGGCAGCCAGGACGATGTCCGCCTCCCGACCGGCTTGCCGCATCAGTGTACGCGCCTCCATCAGGCGTGGGCAGGCCTGGTCGGAAAGGCTCTGGCCCTTGACGCCAATGGATGTGCCAAGAAGCGTCACAAACGCGACTTCGGGCAGGAATGGGGTGACCGCAGCGACCGGCGTTTCCAGCCGGAGCACCACGCCGGCCTCGGCGCCGAGCTCATGCGCCAGCCGCACGGCGCGCAGGCCGGCCCCGCCGTTTTCGGCGTGCACACTGACCAGGTCGGCGCCGGCCTCGATGAACTGGCGGGTCTGCTCCTCGACGATCTCCGCTTCGACCATCAGGTGCACATGGATCGGCCTTGCCGTCAGCTTGGCGATCCGCGCCACCAGATCCGGGAAGAACAGGAAGCCGGGAGTGAAGCGGGCGTCCGCGACGTCGATGTGGTGGAGGTCGACAAAGGGATCTATGCGCTTCAGGTCGCGCTCCATATTGGCGAGGTCGGCCGACCACAGCGAAAACTCGCCGAGCAGCCGGTTGCGCGGCAAGGCGGCGATGGCAGCGGGACCGGACAGCGATTTGGTGGTCATGACGGAATGAGGCTCCGGATGTTGAAGTGGGCGTGAAGGAAGGTCGTGATCTCGGCCTGCAGCTCGGCGAAATGCCTGACACTGTCGAGCGCCTTGGAAGAGATTTCCGCAAAGGTCGCGCCGGGGACGGCCGCCGCGAGCGTATGGGCCGCCGACAGCGGATGCACCGCATCCATGGCATTGCCGATGACCAGCGTGGGGATGCCAAGCACCGCGGCGTCACTCGCGGAAACGCCTGGGCCGTCGGCGGCAATATCAGCGAGGACCTGCGCGAATGGCGCGGCGTCCGGCCGGTCGAAATAGCCGAACAGCGAGGCAAGGTTGTCGGGCGCGTCGCGCTGCAGGCGCGCGGCGGTTTCCGATTGCGCGAAGATCGTCCTGGCCTTGTCGGGGCCGTGGTCCAGGATAAGCCAGGCAATCTCGGCGATTGGCCGCAGGTTCACCGGCGCGCTGTCGAAAATCCAGGCCGGCCGCACCAGCAACAGGCCCGCGACGCGGTCCGGATGACGGCACGCCAGGCGCAATGCGATCGCGGCGCCCATGGAAATGCCGCCGGCGATGAAACGGTCGAGGCCGGCCTGATCGGCGGCGGCAACAACATCGTCCGCGAACATCTCCAGGGAAAACGGCCGGCGGCCGCCCAGTCCGGAGGCACCGTGTCCGCGGCATTCCAGCGTGATCCGCCGCAGCCCCGGCCCGGAAGGGAAGGCCTGGGCGACCTGCACCTCGCCACCGCCCAGCCCATGCTGAAAGACGAAAGCAAGCCCGTCGCCGCGGTCGGAGACTTGAAGCAAGGCGTCATCGCGAAGCATGGTGGCAGGGCGGGCCATCAGGTCAGCCCCTTGAGGAAGCGGGCAATCTCAGGCGCTTCGCCGGCCGAAAGGCCGTGCGTGACCAGCGGCCCGTCGAAGCCTGTCGCCTTGAGCCGGGCGACGAAATCCGCAAAGTCGACGACACCCCGACCGGCGGTAGTGAAGCGGCCGTCAGCGAAACGGTCCTTGGCATGGGCCATGGCGACATGGCCGGCCGTGGTCTCGACCGCAGCGGCCACGATGGCGCGTGCTTCCTTCGGGCTCGCCTGCTCGAACAGGTTCGCCGGATCGAGCACGATGCGCAGCCGTTTCGAGCCCATCTCGGCGATGAGGCGTATCGCGTCCGATGCCGAGGTGACGATGTTGGCCTGTTCGGGCTCGATGCCGAGATCGACGCCGTGACGCTCGGCGAGTTGCAGCGCCTTTTCCATTTCGCCCGCCATGTCGTCCCATGCCTCATGGTCGGCATTGTCGGGATGATATGCCCACTGATCGTCCGCGTTGCGCGTTCCCGTGCACAGCGTGACCAGCGGAACGGAAAGGTTTGCTGCGGCCTTGATGACCACGCCAAGCCGGAGCAGGCCGTCGTCGCGCACCGTCCTGTCCGGATGGGCCATGTTATAGGTGCCCGAGAGCGCCACCAGGGCGACACCGCACGCATTCGACGCGGCCGCGATGGCATGAATGGCGTCTTTCGGGACCGCATCCGGCATCGACGGCAGGCCGGCGCAAGCCAAGTTGAACTGGGTGACGGCAAATCCCGCGTCGCGGACCGCTGCCAGCACGCTGACCGGTTCGCTTCCTGGGAAGGTCTTGGCGAACACTCCGATCTGCATCAGACCGCTCCCGTGACGGAAGCGATCTCGACGCGCTCGCCTGTTTCGACCGAACGGGAGATCGCTACCATGGCGCGGATCGAGGCGAGGCCGTCCTCGACATCGGCGCCGCGCATAGGCTTGCCGTCGAGCACCGTGTCGGCGAGGCCTTCGAGCTGCCGCCTGAAGAAATGGCCGTCGGCGCCGAGCGGCTTTCGCGATGTCGCATCCTTCTCGTGAAAGATATCGACCTCGCTGGCCCGGAAATACCAGGGGTTGAAGGTCTTCGCGATCACCGAGCCGTTTTCGCCATAGAGCTGGAAGCCCTCGTGCCAGTCCATGCGGACAGCCACGGTGAGGTCGAGATGGCCAAGGACGCCATTGGCGAACTCGGTTTCGACGAACCAGCAATAGGCGCCGAAACGCTCGTTGAGGCGGGCGCGAACGGCGACGATCTCGCCGGACAGGAAGCGCGCGGTGTCGACGAGGTGCGAGCCGTGCGCCAGCATGAAATATTGTCTGAGATCGGCTTTCGGATCGCCGCCAGGTTTCCTTGCCAGCTTGCTGGTGACGGGCAGCGGCTGGACCGCGTCGGTGTTGGTGTAGCGGTGGGTGGAATCGCAATACCAGGCTTTTAGCGCCAGGATCTCGCCGATTTCGTCGCGGACGAAATCGCGCGCCGCTTCCAGCGCCGGGTCGAAGCGCTTCATATGGCCCACCTGCAGCACCTTGCCGGAGCGTTTAACCGCATCGGCGAGCGTTTCGCCTTCCTCGACCGAGACGCCGATCGGCTTTTCGCACAGCACGTGCTTACCGGCCTCGAGCGCCTTGATCGACATCGGAACGTGGTAGGCGTCGGAGGTTGCGACGATCACCGCCTCCAGCTGCGGGTCGGCGAGCATCTCATCGTAGTCGGCGCACATCTTCTCGGGTTCATAGGTCGCGCCCATGCGCGCCAGAAGGTCGGGGGCGGCATCGCAGATCGCATAGAGATCAGCGTTCCTGGCCTTCACGCAGGATTCGAGATGGGCGAACTGCGCGATCGGCCCGCAGCCGAGCACGCCGACACGAAGGCGACGGTCTTGTTTCCGGATCATGGTCTCTTCCTCACGCGCCGTAGTCGCGCATGATCTGGCGGTTGGTCTTGACCGCGGCGGCCGGATCGGCGGCGGCGGTCTCGGATTCCTCTTCCAGCACCAGCCAACCGTTGAAATGTGGCGCGGCACCGGCGATGTCGATCACAGCGTGGGTGTCGCAGACGCCCTTGCCGAGCATCGCCCATTTGCCGCCGGCATCGACGTCCTTCAGGTGGATGTAGCGGATGCGGTCGCGGTAGGTGGTGAGCGTGTCGATCATGTCTTCATGCCCGCGCAAGATGTGGCCGGTGTCGGGCACCCAGCCGACGAGCGACGGATCAATCAGTGCGAAAATCCGGTCGTAGTCGGCACGGTCGAATAGCAGCGTGTTGTGGTGGGAACTGGGATGGACGGCGATGTCGACGCCGGCCTTGCGCCCGAGTTCGCCGGCCCTGTTGTAGACCTCGGCCGCGATGGCAAACTTGTCGTCACGCGGTCCTTCGGACACGGAGGTAGCCGAGCCCATCGAGACGAGCGCGGCGGGAAATGCGGCGGCGAAATCGATCCAGCGCTGCGCCGTTTCGAGGTCGGCGCCGATATTGTCCTTCAGGGTAAAGCCGCTATTCGAGCCGAAAGCGAAGGAGACGAGCGTCAAGCCAGCCGACTCCAGCGCCATGGCGAATTCGGCCGGCCTGTCGGCATAGCGGCCGATCATCGTGTCGGTGATCTCAATGCCGGCATAACCACCGTCAGCGATCGCTTTGAGCAGATCGTCCGGACCGCCGGCAAAACCGTCTCCGAGCATTTCCCAGGTAAAGGTCTGGCAGCCGACTTTCAGGTCTTTCACGTTCATCCTTTCATTCCTTGATGCCGCCCTGCGTCAGCCCTTCGATGATGTGGCGCTGGAAGAACAGCACCAGCACGATCAAAGGGACGGTGACGACGGCCGAAGCCGCGGCGATGTCACCCCAGGGCACGTAATATTGGTTGGTGAAATTAGCGATGCCGACGGGGATCGTCTGGCGATCGATGTTGGAGGTGAAGGCGAGGGCGAACAGGAATTCGTTCCATGCGGTGATGAAGGCGAGCAGGCCTGTGGTCACGAGGCTGGGCAGCGACATCGGCAGGATGATGTGCCAGAGCAGGCCGGGAACGCTGACGCCGTCCATGCGCGCCGCCTCGTCGATCTCGCGCGGCAGCGTTTCGAAATAGCCGAACAGCACCCAGGTGACGAGCGGCAGCCCGAGCGCCAGGTAGGTTATGATCAGCGCCGTGTAGGTATCGAGCAGGCCGAGATTGGTCGCCACCAGGTAGAGCGGCCCGACTAGCGCGATCTGCGGGAACATCGACACCGAAAGGATGACCATCAGGATGCCGAAGCGGCCCTTGACGTTGAGCCGCGACAGCGCGAAGGCGGCCAGCGATCCGACGAAGAGGCACAGCAATGTCGTGGCCAGCGAGACCACCAGCGAATTCCAGACATAGCGGTGCAGCTGCTTCTCGATGAAGGCGTTGTAATAGTGCTCGAGCGTAAAAGGCGCGGGGATCAGCGACGGCGAGCCTGACGTCAGTGCCTTGTCGAGCTGGAACGATGTCGAGAACTGCCAGATGAAGGGGCCGCCGGACCAAATGAGAATCAGCAAGGCGCCGAGATAGATGGCGATCGTCTGCAGCGGTGAACGCGCGTCGTTCATTGCGCCCTCCTGATCTGCCTGATGAGATAGAGGCAGAATACCAGTGCGATCATGCCTTCGGTGACGAACATCGCCGTCGAAACGGCGGAGCCATAGCCGAATTGCAGCGTCGAGAAGAGCACCTTGTAGGACAGCGTCGACAGCGTTTCGGTCGAATCGGCCGGGCCGCCGCCTGTCAGCACATAGACGAGGTCGAAGACGCGAAAGGCGTCGAGCGCGCGGAACAGGCCGGCAATCAGCAATGTCGGCATCAGCAGCGGCAGACGGATGTACCAGAAGGTGGTCCAGCCTTTTGCGCCATCCATGCGCGCCGCCTCGATCAGCGAATTGGGCACTGTCTGCAGCCCGGTCAAAAGCAATAGCGCCATGAACGGGGTGGTCTTCCAGACATCGGCGATGATGATGGTCATCATTGCCGTGTCGGGCGAGCCGTACCAGTTGATGTTCTGGTCGATCAGCCCGGCATGCAGCAGGATATAATTGATGATGCCGTTCTGGCCGTCGAACAGCCAGCCGAACATCTTGGAGGTGACGACGGTGGGCATGGCCCAGGGCACCAGCATGGCGGCGCGAACCAGGCCGCGTCCTTTGAAGGCCTCGCACAGGATGAGCGCCATGCCGAGCCCGATGACGGTCTCAAGTATCGTGGATGCCGTAGTGAACCACATCGTGTGCCACCAGGCATTCCAGAATTGGGCGTCACCCCATAGCTGCACATAGTTGGAGAAGCCCGAGAACTCGTTCTCCTGGGTGATCAGCGAGGTGTTGGTGAGCGAGAGATAAAGCCCGTTGATGATCGGGTAGAAGGAAACCGACGCCAGCGATACGAAAGCCGGCGTCAACAGGAGCAAGGCCCACAATGAGACTGGAAGCGCGTTGCCAAACCGCCGCGGCCGGCCAATGCCAGGAACAGTGGCCGCCGCGGTCATGGTTCAGCCGACGATCTGGTCGATTTGCGTCGCCAGCGCGTCCATCTCGGCCTGGACGTTGCCTGAGACCAGCGCCTTGGAGATGCCCGACTGCAAGGCCAGCGTCACCTTCGCATATTCGGGCGTGATCGGCCGGGCGGTGGCGCCGGTGAACACTTTCTCGAGGCTCGCCATGAACGGCTGTTCGGTCTTGATCTTCTCATCCTGGAACAGTGCCGGGCGCGTCGGCGCGAGACCGAAGTTTAGGGCGATGCGATGCTGGGTTTCGGTCGACGACAGCCAGGTCAGCAACTCGATCGCGGCTTCGCGCTGCTTCGAGTTGGCGTTGACTCCTAGCTGGTAGCCGCCGAGACAGGCCGAGCTCTTGCCGCCGGGGAAGGACGGCAGCGGTGCTACGCCTATTTTGTCCACCACCTGGGAGGCCTTGGCGTCCTGGGCGATCGGATAGACATAGGACCAGTTGCGCATGAACATCGCCTTGCCCGAGGTGAAAGGCTGCCGCGACGGCTCCTCGTCCCAGGACAGGACGTCCTGCGGGCTGATCTTGCTCGTGGCGATGGTGCCGTGCAGGAACTGGATCGCGTCGACTGCGGCCTTCTGGTTGATCAGCGATGACTTGCCGTCTGGCGCAAGGATCGCGCCATTATTGGAGGTGATGATCTCGACGGCGTCGCAGACCAAAACCTCGGCCTGCTTGCCCTGCCAGAGGTAGCCGAAATCGACGTCGCCGGCCTTCTGCGCGGCAGCGGCGATGGCCGCCATGTCGGCCCAGCTTTCCGGGACCTTGCCGCCATGCTTTTCCAGCACGTCCTTGCGGTAATAGAACATGCCCGAATCCATGAACCAGGGAAGGGCGGTCAGCTTGCCGTCATAGGTACAGGCATTGAGGGTTCCGGAGAAGTAGGCGCTGCGCTTGTCCGCCGGAAAGTATTCGTCGAGCGGCAGCGCCCAGCCGGCGGCGGCAAAGCCGGCGATCCAGATCACGTCCTGGCTGAATACGTCGGGCGTGCCGGTGCGCCGGGCGAGTTGCTGGACGAGGCCCTGGTAGACTTTCGTCGAGGAACTCGGCGGCGGCAGCTCGATGTTCTTGACCAGAACGCGGTCCTGCGATTCGTTGAAGGCCTTGATCAGGTCACCGAAAGTTTCCTTGCCGAAGAAGGCGGCGCTGGCAAAGCTGATTTCGGCGCGCGACTGCGCGCGAGCCCGGCGGACGCCCAGCCCGGTGCCGAGGCCAAGTGTTGCCGCGCCCAGTAGGCCGGCGCTGCCGATGAGAAACTGCCGGCGGTCGGCGATCGTCACATGCGCCGCAGGCTTCGAGCCGGAGACCGGCGCTTTTTTGATGTCAGTCATTTTCTCCTCCTTGCGCTGGCAGCCTCCCAGCCAGCATTTCCGCATGTTCCATAAAAATTTTACGCGCGTCAATATTTAAAATGCTGTAAAGCGGCTTTCGAATCTGATCCGTTGCTGATGTTTGGTTCAGCCAGAGCGTTGCGACGTCGGGAGGTGAAGTAGAAAATGCGAGGAAAATCAGCGGCTAAGCTCGGCATTGGCGTTGTCGGGTGCGGCAACATCTCGATGACTTATTTGCGCAATGCAGCTCTGTTCGGTGAGGTGGAGCTGCGCGCCTGCGCCGACATATCGCCCGACATGGCGGCGCTGCGTGCGAGCGAATACGGTATGCGGGCGGTCAGCGTCGAAGCGCTCCTGGCCGATCCCGAGATCGACCTCGTCCTCAACCTGACCATCCCGGCGGCGCATTTCGACATTTCGTTTTCGGCGCTTTCGGCGGGAAAGCACGTCTTCACCGAAAAACCGCTGGCGACCTCGGCCAGCGACGGCCGGCGCCTTGTCGCCGAGGCAGCGGAACGCGGGCTGCTGCTGGGTTCGGCTCCGGATACTTTCCTCGGCGCCGCCGGACGGCGGGCACGCCGCCTCATGGATGAGGGCGCAATCGGCCGCGCGGTGACCGGCACCGCCTTCATGATGGGGCGCGGCATGGAGCACTGGCATCCCAATCCGCAATTCTACTATCAGCCGGGCGGCGGACCGGTCTTCGACATGGGGCCCTATTACCTGACGATGCTTGTTAATTTGCTCGGGCCGGTGGCCCGCGTGATGGCGATGGCGACGCGAGGCCAGGAGGAGCGGCTGATCACTGCCGAAGGCCCCCATCGGAACACCAGCTTCAAGGTCGGCACACCGACCAACATCCTGTCGCTGCTGGAGTTCCGCTCGGGCGCCACCGTCACCTTCGCTGCCTCCTGGGATGTCTTCAGGCACTCTAACCATCCGATCGAGCTGCATGGGACCGAAGGCTCGCTCAGGCTGCCCGATCCGGACACGTTCGGCGGCACCGTCTCGCTGTCGGAACGTGGGGCCGACTGGGCCGACTTCCACAGTGAGAGCGAACTCTATGGCGCGCGCAACTGGCCCTATGCCGCGCCGGACCGAGCCAACTACCGAATGCTCGGCGTCGCCGACCTTTCGCGCGCACTGGCAACCGGAAGAAAGCCGCGTGCGTCCGGCGATTTTGCGCTGCATGTACTGGAGACTATGGAAGCGATTCTTTCTTCGGGAGCGAGCCGCGAGTCCGTCGCCGTCAACGCAACCGTCGATCAGCCGCAGCTCCTCCAGGAGGACGAAGCGGTTAGCCTGCTTGCCTGATATCGGAGCGCTTACGATGACGACATCGCTTTCGCCCTTGCTCGATCCGGAGGCCCGGCACGTGCTCGACCTCGACCGGCAGGCGGCTGCCCCGCCATTCGAAGCCGGCACGCCCGAAGAAGCGCGCCGCGCCTATGAGCAGGGCTTTCCGGCACTCCAGGGCGAGCGCGAGCCGGTCGGCTCACTAACCGAGCGCACCATCACCGGACCCGGCGGCCCGTTGACGCTCAGGATCTATCGCGGACACGGCGTGAGCGGGGCCGCTGCCCCGGCGCTGCTCTATCTGCATGGTGGCGGCTGGGTGATCGGCAATCTCGACTCCCATGACGAGATTTGCCGGTGGCTTGCCAATATGGCGGCCTGCGTCGTCGTCTCTCCCGATTACCGGCTGGCGCCGGAACACAAATTTCCGGCGGCCATCGAAGATTGCCGCGCCGCACTTTCCTTCATGCAGGACGGCGCGGGCGATCTCGGCATCGACGCAGAACGAATCGCTGTCGCCGGCGACAGCGCCGGCGGCAATCTCGCTACCGTGCTTTGCCTGCTTGCGCGCGGCGACAAGAACCCGCCGACTGCGCAACTGCTGTTCTATCCGAACACGGACGCCTCGCAGGCGGCGGACAGTTATCGCCGCTTTGCCGACGGTTATGGTCTCACCGCGGCGACCATGGCCTGGTTCCGCGACCACTACATCCGCGATGCCAGGGACATTGGCGACTGGCGCGTATCGCCGCTCAAAGCCCAGAGCCTTGCCGGCGCAGCCCCGGCCTTTGTCGCCATCGCGGGTCACGACATCCTCGCCGATGAAGGCGAGGCCTACGCGAAGCGTCTGGACGATGACGAGGTGCCGGTCGTCCTGCGGCGCTGGCCCGGCCAGATCCACGGCTTCGTTTCGATGGGCCGCCATGGTCCGGTGGCACGGCAAGCGGTTGGCGCGGCGGTTGCCGCATGGCGCGGCTTCGATCCTGTCTTTGGAAACGCTCAGGCCGACTGACGCATTACCAGCGTCGCGTCGAGACTGACCTTGGGGGCAACTGCCGCGTCGTCTTCGTCCAGCAAGGCCAGCAGCGTCTCGACGCTGCGTCCCGCCATGGAAGCAAAGTCCTGCGCCATGGTGGTGAGGGCAGGGCAGGTGTAGCGGCTCAGCGGATGGTCGTCATGGGCTGCGACCCGCAGGTCGCAATCGCCCTTGCGGCCGACCTTGCGGCCTTGCGAGTAGGCGGCGGCCATCACGCCGAAGGCGAGACGGTCGTTGGCGCACAGAATGGTCCTGCCCGGCAGACCGCCACGGGCGAGCATCGCTTCCATCTGCTCATAGCCGATCCGTTCGAAATCCCAGGTGTAGTCATCGGTATTGCCGATGATGACAGGCTCATGTCCGAGCCGCTGCATGGCGCCGACATAGCTGTCCAGGCGTTCGCGCGAATTGTGGTTGACGTGGGGGATGTCGAAATAGACCGGGGCAGTGCCGGAACGACAGAGATAATCGACGATGGTCGAGACGCTCTGGCTGTTGTTGTTGCCGACGAATGGCGTGTCGCCCTCGAGATAGGTGTCGAAATAGACGATCGGTATGGTCTGCGTCAGCTTCTCCAGCGTGCGATGGTCGGAGCGCAGGCCGAGCGGCGCGATCAGCGCGCCGGAAACCTTTAGCGAAAGAATGGTTCGCGTCGCTTCCACTTCGAGCTCGCGCGAGCCGTGCGAGGAGATCACGATCGGCCAGTAGCCTTCGTCGCGCAGCCTGAGTTCGATTCGGCTGACCATCTCGGAATAGAAGGGATCGGCGACCGTCGGCACCACGATGCCGATGCTGCGGGTCCGCTTGCGGTTCAGGTTGCGCGCAAAGAGATTGGGCTGGTAGTCGGACGAGCGCAGCGCTACCTCGATCCGCTGACGTGTCGCCGGCTTGACGCTGGTCGGATCGTCGAAATATTTCGACAGTGTTGGCCTGGAGACGCCGCAAGAGCGAGCAAAATCCTCCATCGTCTTGTGTGTCATCGACATCAAAGCCCTCGCGCTGCCACGAGCGCTGCCGGTCTCTACATACGGTGCGCCAGCGCGCAACTGCAAGGCGAAACTTTACAGACAATTTCGATAGTTTTCATACGTCAATTTATTAATTGACGCGAAAAAGCACAAGCCCTATCACCTCCAGTGGGCGAATTCGAAATTCATGTCACCCGGAAAGTGCTCGCGCGGTTCATCAGAAGCGAGGCCGGGGCGAAACGCCGAGAGGGATTCCGCGAGATGAGGAAGCTGGTCAGTGCCGGCGAGATTCTGGTCGAGATCATGGCCGAGCGGATCGGCCAGAGCTTTCTCGAGCCTGGTCCGCTGCTTGGACCCTACCCGTCCGGAGCGCCTGCCATCTTCATCGGCCAGGCGGCGGCGCTCGGCCAGCCGGCCGGTCTCATCGGCGCCGTGGGCGACGACGATTTCGGCAGGCTGAATATAGAGCGGCTGCGGGCCCTGGGCGCCGACGTGTCGGCGATCGCGGTACACAAGGGCCATGCAACGGGCACGGCCTTCGTCACCTACCGGGCCGACGCCAGCCGGCATTTCGTCTTCAACATCCGCAACAGCGCCTCCGGCCGGATCGAGACCGACGGGGCGGCAACAAACTTGCTCGCTAGCGCCGACCACGTCCATGTCATGGGTTCGTCGCTGTTTTCCGACCGCGCCATCGCGGTGGCGCTATCGGCGATCGAGACTGTCAAGGCCAAAGGTGGAACCGTGTCCTTCGACCCGAACATCCGCCGGGAGATCATGCAGGCGTCCGGCATGCGCGGGGCGCTCGATCATGTGCTGGCGCGAGCCGACATCTTCCTGCCGAGCGGAGAGGAGCTCTTCCTGTTTTCATCGGCGAAGGACGAGAAGAGCGCGGTCGACGAATTGCTGGCCCGTGGCCTGTCCTGCATCGTCCTGAAGAAAGGCGCTGCCGGCGCCATTTATCATGATCATCACGGTGCGGTTGCCTCGTCAGGCTTTGCCGTTGACGAGGTCGATCCGACCGGCGCGGGCGATTGTTTCGGTGCTGCCTTCGTCTCGTTCTGGCTGCGCGGGGCGGCTCCTGCCGAAGCCCTGCGGATCGCCAATGCCTGCGGTGCGCTTGCCGTCACCCGCAAGGGGCCGATGGAAGGCATTTTCCCGCTTGAAACGGTCGAGGAATTCATCGCCAGGGGGAACACGCAGTGAGTGACGCGACGCGAAGGTTTGCGGACATTGCGGCCAGGCGCGCCGTAGGCGAGAGAAGCGGCATCGCCTCGGTCTGCTCGGCGCATCCGCTGGTCATCGAGGCCGCCCTGCGCCACGGCGTCGCGCGGCACGCGGATGTGCTGATCGAGGCCACCTGCAACCAAGTCAACCACGAGGGCGGCTACACCGGGATGAGGCCCGCCGGCTTCCGCAGCTTCGTCGAGGCGCATGCGCTGAAAGCGGGTTTCCCAGTCGATCGCCTGATCCTTGGCGGCGATCATCTCGGACCCAATCCGTGGAAGCACATGGCTGTGGCCGCCGCTATGAAGAAAGCGGGGGCGATGATCGATGCCTATGCGAGCGCCGGCTTCACCAAGATGCATCTGGATACGAGCATGGCCTGCGCCGATGATCCAGCCGTGCTTGCCGATGAGACCATCGCCGCTCGCGCGGCCGAGCTTGCAGCAATCGCCGAGGCGGCGGTCGAGCGCGCCGGCAGCGAGAAGCCCGTCTACGTCATCGGCACCGAAGTGCCGGTGCCGGGCGGTGCATTGGAGGCGCTCGACCACCTGAATGTGACGGCGCCTGACGATGCCTTGCGCACCGTCGAGGTCCACGCCCGGGCGTTTTCCCGTGCCGGCCTCGAAGCCGCTTTTGGCCGTACGGTCGGCGTCGTCGTTCAGTCCGGCGTCGAATTCGGCAACACCGAGATCGTGCCGTATGCGCCAGCCAAGGCGACCGAACTCCTGGCTGTGCTCGACCGCATGCCAAAAGTCGTTTTTGAAGCGCATTCGACCGACTACCAGCCGGCCGAAGCGCTTAACGCTCTCGTTCGCGACGGTTTTGCCATCCTAAAGGTCGGCCCCTGGCTGACCTTCGCGCTTCGCGAAGCGCTGTATGGGCTCAGCCATATCGCCGATATGCTCGCGCCGGACCCTTCGCGGGAAAGCCTGCCTGCCGCGATGGAACGCATCATGCTGGCGTCGCCAGGAAATTGGCAGAATTACTATCCGGGCACTCCGGAAGAGCAGCGCGTGCAGCGGCATTTCTCGTTCAGCGACCGCATCCGCTATTACTGGCCGACGCCGGAGGCGCAGCGCGCAATGCAGGCGCTGCTGGACGTCCTGAGCGAGAAGGATATCCCCCGGCCTCTGATCAGCCAGTATCTGGGGCAGCTCGACGCTGAGGTTGCGGCAGGCCGGGTCAAGCCCCTCGCGCACAACCTTCTGATCGGCAGCATCACCCGTGTCCTCGATATCTACGCGGACGCGACGGGACAGCAGGGATCGGCTGCCGGAAAGTCGGCAACCGCCTAAATCCGCCTCATATACGTCAGATGTCGATGTTGTTTCGAAAAGGGCGTCGCCGTAATTTGCAACTGACATGTTAGTGTGCTAGTGCCGCATGCACATTGATATCTGGAGAGAATAGCAGTGGCCTCGCGCTTTGGTCTTTCGGTTGCCCTCACCACGCCTTTCGAGGCGTCCGGGCAGATCGCCATCTCTCCCATGATCACGCAGACCCGCGCTTGCCTTGGCGCCGGCTGCAGCAGCGCAACGCTGTTCGGCACCACCGGGGAAGGCGCCTCGGTAGGCACGGGGGAGCGGCGGACTGTCACCGAGGCCATGTTGGCCGCCGGCATTCCGGCGCATCAGCTCGTCGCCGGCGTGATGGTCGATGCGGCCGAAGACGCCGCCGAACAGGCGCGACATGCCTTGCAGTGCGGTGTCCGCAATATCCTGCTGGCTCCGCCGAGCTACTTCAAGAATGTCGGCGAGGACGGGTTGTTCGGATGGTTTTCCGCCGTCTTCGCCGCGCTCGGCCCGATGGCTCGCGGCGTCCTGCTTTACAACATCCCCTCTGTCACCATGGTGCCGCTCCCGCTCAGCCTGATCGGTCGGCTAAGTGCTGCCTTTCCCGGCGTGGTCGCCGGTGTCAAGGATTCGGGTGGCGACTGGAACTACAGCGAGGCGCTGCTAAGAGCCCATGGCGACCTGGTGATCCTGATCGGCGACGAGCGGCACCTGGCGAGAAGTGTGCGCCAGGGCGGGCAGGGCGCCATCTCCGGCATGGCCAATTTCGTCACCGGCGAAATCCGCGCCATGGCCGAGGACGGGCGCGACGATGCCCGCGTCGAGAGCTTCGTGCTCGAATTGCTCAAGTATCCGGTCATCCCGGCGGTGAAGGTTATGGTGGCGCGCAAAACCGGCGACGAGCGCTGGCTGGCGGTCCGTCCGCCGCTGGAGCCGATCGCTTCGCAAGGGCGGCAACAGCTTGCCGCCGCCTATGACAGGCTGTTTGCGACAGAGCCGGCCTGATCGGCAAAGGAAGCGCTGAAATGGACGACAGCAGCGAACCGGCAACCCTCAGGGAAAGAGCTTATGCCAGTTTCACGCGGCATTTGCTGGCCCGCGATCTGCGACCGGGACAATTCGTGTCGCAGCGCGAACTGGTTGCCTTTACCGGGCTGCCGCTTGGCGCCATCCGCGAGATCGTGCCGCGTCTCGAGGCCGAGGGACTTTTGATGACCATCCCGCAGCGCGGCATGCAGATCGCCCATATCGATATCAGCCTGATCCGCGAGGCCTTCCAGTTTCGCCTGTTCATGGAGCGCGAAGCGGTGGCGCTGTTCACCGTCAACGCCTCCGACGCCGAACTCGCCCGCCTGCGGCGCGAACATGAGGACATGCTGGCTCAAGCGCTGTCGCAGGCGCCGACGCCGGAAATGGAAGCCAGGGCCCAGAACATCGATTGGGCCATGCACGACACCTTCATCGATGCGCTGGGCAACGAGATCATCGCCAAGGCGTATTTGGTCAATTCGGTAAAGATCAGGCTAATCCACCAGGAGCGTTTCCGTATCGACGGGCGCGTCGTGCCGGTGATGCAGGAGCACCTGACGGTGATCGAAGCGCTCGAGAGCCGCGACCCGCAAAAGGCGGTCGAGGCGATCAGCCGGCATATCGACAACGCGCGCCGGTTGGCGCTCCAGATCTGAGGACGTATGGTTCGCGGCTGCCCGCGACGCTATCCACAACGACAGCAACCCAGGGAGGAAGAAATGTCGTCCAATCCGTTTAAGCCAACAAGAAGACAAGTCCTTGCAGGAACCACGGCGCTAGCCGCCGCGGGCCTGGCGGGCCTTCGCCCGAGTTTTTCCGCCAGCGTCGACTGGAAGCGCTTTGCCGGCACGACGCTCGACGTCAATCTGGTTAAAAGCCCGCGCAGCGACACCATCCTGAAATATATCGCCGAATTCGAGGAGCTGACCGGCATCAAGGTCAATGCCGAGGCGACGCCGGAACAACAGCAGCGCCAGAAGACGGTGATCGAACTGAGTTCCGGCAAGCCGAGCTTCGACGTCGTGCATCTCAGCTATCACGTGCAGAAGCGCCAGTTCGAAAAGGGTGGCTGGCTGGCCGACATCGCCGGCTATCTGGCCGATCCGACCCTGACCGATCCTGGGCTGGTCGAAAGCGATTTCGCCGAGGCTGGCATGCTTTTCGCCAAGGACAGTCAGGGCGTGCTGCGGTCGCTGCCCTTCTCCGTGGACTACTGGATCGTCTACTGGAACAAGGAGCTGTTCGAGGCCAAGGGCCTCAAATACCCTGAAACGTTCGACCAACTGGTGGCCGCCGCCGAAGCGCTGACCGATCCGTCGACCAACACTTTCGGTTTCGTCGCCCGCGGCCTCAAGAATGCCAACACGCCGGTGTGGACGTCGCTGATGCTCGGCTACGACATGACGCCGCTCGACGACAAGGGCAAGCTGCGCACCGAAACGCCCGAGGCGATCGAGGCCGCTGCCCTCTACCAGAGGCTGATGACCAAGTCCGCCCCTCCGGGCGTCACCGGCTTCAATTGGGCTGAAGCGCAGTCCGCCTTCCTGCAAGGCAAGATCGGCATGTGGTTCGATGGCGTGGGTTTTGCCCCGCCGATGGAAAATCCCGAAAAGTCGCGCGTGGTCGGCAAGGTCGGCTATGGGCTCATGCCCAAGGGCCCCAAGGCGCATGCTTCCGGGACGTTTGGCGACGGCCTCGGCGTGACCGCCTCCAGCGAAAAGAAGGAAGCTGCCTATCTGTTCTGTCAGTGGGCGGTATCCCCGGTCATGGGCGCACGCTTGCTCCAGGCCGGCGCCGGCGTGCCCTTCCGCAAGTCGGTGCTGGAAGACCCCAAGGTGCGCGAAGGCGTCACCATGCCGGCAAGCTGGCTCGATGCCGTGGTTCAGTCCGGTAACATCAGCAGGCTGGCGCTGCCGGTGATCATCCCGGTTACCGAGTTCCGCGACATCTACGGCGTGGCGCTGACCAACATGATTGCCGGTGCCGATCCTGCCGAAGAGCTGAAGAAGGCCACGGCGCAGTTCCAGCCGGTTCTCGACAGGAGCGAGCAGGGCTGATGTCCGCCATTGCCCCAGAACGCACCGGGGTGACGGCTGACCGCACCGGGGTGACGGCTGACCGCACCGGGGTGACGACGGATCGCACCGGGGTGACGACGGAAGCCATCGAAGGGAGCCAGACGATCCGGCTGGCTCCCAACTACTGGCCCTTCGTCGTTCCGGCGCTCGTCGTCGTTAGCGCCGTGATCGTCTTTCCCTGGGCTTTCACGCTCTGGATGAGCGTCAACCGCTGGACGCTCGGCCAGTCGCGGAGCTTTGCCGGGATGGAAAACTATCTCCGTCTGGCCAGCGACCCGCGATTCTGGGAATCCCTGGTTCATACGCTGACCTACACCTCCCTCTCGGTGGCAGCGCCGATGTTCCTGGGCACTGTTGCCGCCCTGATCTTCGACGCCAAGTTTCCGCTGCGCGGTCTGCTGCGCGGCGTCTTCGTCATGCCAATGATGGCGACGCCAGTTGCCGTGGCGCTGGTCTGGACCATGATGTTCCATCCCCAACTCGGGGTGCTCAACTACCTTCTATCGCTGGTCGGTATCCCGGCGCAGGAATGGATTTTCAACGCCACCACGGTCATCCCTTCGCTGGTCGCGGTCGAGACCTGGCAGTGGACGCCGCTGGTGATGCTGATCGTGCTCGGCGGGCTGGCCTCGGTACCGCGTGAGCCGTTCGAGAGCGCCGAGATCGACGGTGCCAATGCCTGGCAGCAATTCCGCTATCTCACCCTGCCGATGATCGCGCCGTTCCTGATGATCGCGTTGATCATCCGCACCATCGATGCGCTGAAGAGCTTCGACATCATCTATGCGATGACCCAGGGCGGGCCGGGCACGCCGTCGGAAACCATCAACATCTATCTCTACAACACCGCCTTCTCCTACTACGACATCGGCTATGGCTCGGCGATGGCCGTGGTGTTCTTCATCGTCATCGTGGCGCTGTCCTTCATCCTGCTGATGCTGCGCCAGCGCTCGCAGTGGAACGATGCGGAGGGCAAATAGATGAGCTCACGTCTGCTCAACCAGATCGGCCTGTTTTTCGCGGCTCTGGTCATCGTTTCGCCGGCGATCCTGTTCTTCCTGTGGATGATCTCGCTTTCGCTGAAATTCGAGATCGATAACGGTGCCTATCCGCCGATCCTGATCCCCGAACGTTTCGCGTGTCGAACTATGTAAAGGTGTTCGAGGAGAACAATTTCCTGCTCTATCTCTGGAATTCGGTTCTGGTGACCGGCACGGCGACATTGCTGGCGCTGCTGATCGGCGTACCGGCCGGCTATGGCATAGCGCGGCTGAAGGCCGAAAGATCGGCGATCGTCATCATGATCGCCCGCATGACGCCAGGGCTGTCCTATCTCATCCCGCTGTTTCTGCTGTTCCAATGGATCGGGATCCTCGGCACGCTCTGGCCGCAGATCATCATCCACCTGGTGGTGACGGTGCCGATCGTGGTCTGGGTGATGATCGGCTATTTCGAGACCACGCCGATGGAGCTGGAAGAGGCGGCCAACATCGACGGCGCCAGCTCCTGGCAGGTGTTCCGGCTGGTCGCCCTGCCCATCGCCAAGCCGGGCATCGTTGTCGCCTTCATCCTGTCCGTCATCTTTTCGTGGAACAATTTCGTCTTCGGCGTGGTGCTCGCCAGCCGCGAGACGCGCACGCTGCCGGTCGCCGTCTACAACATGCTTTCCTATGAGCAGGTGAGCTGGGGGCCGCTCGCCGCCGCGGCGCTGGTGGTGACGCTGCCGGTGCTGGTCCTGACCATGTTCGCGCAGAAGCAGATCGTCGCGGGCCTGACCGCCGGCGCGGTCAAGGGCGGCTGAAGCCGCATTTAACTGGACATCATTCTTTTCTCCCGGAGAAATCCAATGGCATCGGTTACAATCAACAACGTGCGGAAGGCTTTCGGAGCCACCAAGATCATTCACGACGTCAGCGTCGATATCGCCGACGGCGAGTTCGTCATCCTGGTCGGCCCGTCGGGATGCGGAAAGTCGACGCTGCTGCGCATGATCGCCGGACTTGAAACGATCTCCGGCGGGAAGATCGCCATTGGCGAACGTATGGTCAACAATCTGCGGGCGCGGGACCGGAACATCGCCATGGTGTTCCAGAACTACGCGCTCTATCCGCATATGACGGTTGCCGACAATATGGGCTTTGCCCTCAAGATCAAGAAAGCCGATCCAGCCGATACCGCTGGCCGCGTCAGAAATGCAGCCAGCATCCTCGGCCTGGAAAAGCTGCTTGAGCGCTATCCGCGTCAGCTCTCCGGCGGCCAGCGCCAGCGCGTCGCCATGGGCCGCGCCATCGTGCGCGACCCGCAGGTCTTCCTGTTCGACGAGCCGCTTTCCAATCTCGACGCCAAGCTGCGCGTCCAGATGCGCGGCGAGATCAAGGCGCTGCACCAGCGGCTGGGCACCACCACCATCTATGTCACGCATGACCAGATCGAGGCGATGACCATGGCCGACAAGATCGTCGTGCTGCATGATGGCCTGGTCGAGCAGATCGGCGCGCCGCTCGACCTCTATGATCAGCCGGCCAATCTCTTCGTTGCCGGCTTTATCGGCTCGCCCGCCATGAACTTCATTGCCGGCCGCATCGAGGAAGGCGTGTTCCGCAGCGCCGGCGGGCTGATCCTGCCGCTGCCGGGGGGCGCCAGCCCGGCTGACGCTGCAGGACGCGAACTTGTCTACGGCATCCGCCCCGAACATATCCGCGCAACCGCCCAGGGCATGCCAGGCACAGTCACGCTTCTGGAAGCCACGGGTTCGGAAATCTTCGCCAAGGTCGACTGCGCCGGCGAGGAAATTTCCTGCCTTTTCCGCGAGCGGCTTCCGCTTAAGCAGGGCGCGCAGGTACGGATCGAGATCGATCGCGCCTGCGCCCACCTGTTCGACGCGAAAACCGGCCGGCGTATGTGATTGGCGCAGGCGCCCGGGCAATCAGCGTCAGCGAACCAACCCATTCGCCAGCAAGAAACATGTGATCGCTGGTTGCGGACACTGGTCCCAGCAGGAGAAGCCTGAAGGGGTCACCGCCCTCATGCTCGACTGGCTGAAGCGGCGGTTCCCCGCGTAGCGATCGAGCGGCTGGCTAGCGATTGTGACATCAAGGGCGGCTTCGCAACGGTTGCTCCTGGCGAAGGTTCGGAGCAGGCGTGATCCCCGTAAAAATTACACAACGCGTCTTGCAGGATTGCCGTTCAGTACTGCCGGAACCGGTCTAGAGCGGTTCATTGTTTCACGGAAACGACGAACCGCTCTATCTCTTTGTTTTTGCGCAATTCCGGACGGAAAACCGTTCACACTTTTCCTGGAATTGCTCTAGCCGAAGACGAACGCTATCAGCAGCTCCGGCTCGATCACCGGCGCCCGCACGGCGCTCAACTGACCACGGTACTGGCGTTCGCCAGCGCCGATGACAAATCCGCTGGTGACCGGAGTGTCGCCGTCGAGGTCGAGGCGCGCAAAAATGTCGGCAACGTTGAGGTCCAGCGCCAGCTTGAGGTCGTGCCGCGCATCGTCGTTTGGTCCGGAAGGCAGTTGGCGCTTCACCAGTTGCTGGAACGGAACATTGAAAGTCAGGATCTTCTTCGATGACGTCAAGGCAAATGCAGGCGAGGGGCAGGCAACCAGTATGGCGTTGATTGTCCTTATTGACGCGAGCTTACTCAACGTCACGTTTTCCTCCGCCTGACCGCGTATGCAGGCTACCCGGATTGCCGATGTCAGGTTGCCGTTCTGTGCCTGAGTTCCGGCTATCTCATCGATCAGCATGCCGATCGTGCACTTCCGGCTCTCAGCCATCCGCTTCAGCGATATCCAAAAAGCCCGCTCCAGGCGGATCCCGCGGCGCATTCCGCCACGCGCCACAACTCGAAATTCCAGTGCAAAATCCTCGTTGGCGAGCGGCAGGAGTAGCGGATCAGGATTGGTGGGGGGAGAGGTGGCGCTAGCGCTCACTCATAGCCTCCTGACGCGCCTTGTTGATCGGCTTCAAAAGGTAATCCAGGATCGTCTTGCGTCCCGTCTTGATGTCGACTGAGCAGATCATGCCCGGGATGATGGAAAAAGCCTTGCCATCCCGTTCGAGCGTCGATTTGTCTGTCGCGACACGTACCTGGTAAAAGGGCCCACCCGTTTTTTGATCGACCAGGCTGTCGTATTCATTTCTACCCCACCCACGCTTCTGCCCTGTACGTTTTTATATGGCCAAGCCTTCTCACCGAGTGCTTTGACAGATTATCCGCCAATTCTTGGAATATGTGAGAGGGTTTATTGATTCAGCGCCGGCTAAAAGCAGCTAAGTTTCGGGAATGTAGCGAAAATGGCACATAGCGAGCGGCTCGCTACGGTTGTGGCAGGACGCCTGCGCCTATGATCAATGTTGCTTGCCGCGACTCCCCGGGGCCGTGGCTCAGAAGCGCCTCTATTCGGGAAGAGCGCGCCGTCCATTAAGCCTCGCGCAATCTTTGCTGCCTATTCTGCTTATCGATTGTCGAGGGAACATGACGCGCAAGCCGCTACTGCTCTTTGCCTTTCCAGCTCTCATCCTTCTGATTCTGGCAGGGGAGCGAGCAGCGACGTTCCTGCTGGGAACCTATCCGGCCAGCCCCGTCATGTGGCGGATCTGGCTTGAACTACGGCCTTTGTCGACGATGTTCTGGCAGCAGGTCGACCTCTATCTGGGCGGTTCAATGGTCCTTGATGCCGCCATCGTGACCGCCGCGTCGATCGTCTGCTGGATGGCTTGCCGGACGAGAAAATCGGCCGCGTTCTTCTTCCTTACCAACCACGTCGCTCTGCTTTTCGCCGGGTTGATGATCGCTTCCGGCAGCCATTCTGAGACAGCGAGCACGATTGCGGCATTCACCGCGCCCAGCGGACATCCATTCTCGCTGATCCTCGATTTCACATGGCAGAACAGCCTGGTGCTGCTTCTGGGCGCTGCAGCCTGCGCCTACTGTCATGTTGCGTTTCTCGGCGAAGCGCGACAGCGTTCCCAAGCGCTCGCCATACGGCTTTGTGCTCTGCAGCGGGATCTCTAGCTCGGGGCACAGCCATCGCGCTGCCGATCGGCATTGCCAACAAGGTGACGGCAGCTCGGAATCCAGCTGAGCGCACAACCGATCTCTCGATGTCTGTCGCTTCTAATTGATTTTCTTGTAATGGACCTTGCCGTCAGGCTGCACTATGCGCTGGTAGGACGAGTTTGGGGCAGGGGGCAGCGCCGCCGCGATCCTCTTTTTGGGCGGGCGCGGCGCTTCGACGATACTGGGTTCGGTCGGGTCTTCGAGATCGGTGGCTGCATCCGCCATGGTGCTGGTCGTGACCACGGAAGGCTCCGCGATGCTCGACATGTCGTCGTCACTGGCCAGGGGCAGCTCCTGTTCAAGCCGGGCAATACTGCCTTTGACTTCGTTGAAGCTGCCCTGCAGTTGACTGTCCAGTTTTTCAAACCGGCTTTGAAAGCCGTTGTTGACCGTCTCAAGCCGGGCTGCGATCCGTTGCTCGAACGATCCGAGTTGTTCCAGCCGCCGTTCGACAAAGCGCAGATCGTTGATGCCGCGGTAGAAATAGACCGCGGCCGTTATGTTCACCGCCGTGATCAGCAAGGCGCCGACCGCGACAACGCCGATCATCCTTGCATTGCTTGGTTTCCCAACAACAGCTTGCCCTCCAGTGTGGGTTGCCGGCCCAATGTCGATCGCTGGCATGTCCGGGTCGCTGATCATCGTCATTGGACCACCACCTTTGCGCCGACCGAGACGCGCTTGAAAAGATCGATCACATCGGTGTTGGTAAGACGGAAACATCCCGATGTTCCGTCGAAGCCGATGCCCTTGGGATCGTTGGTGCCGTGGATGCGGTAGAGCGTGTCGCGCCCGTCCCGCAGCAGATAGAGTGCCCTGGCACCGAGCGGATTGTAGGGACCGGCGGGCACCATTTCCGGCAGCTCCGGCTGGCGGGCGCGCATTTCCTTGGGCGGGCGCCATTCCGGCCATTTCGTTTTCGCCCCGATCTTGACGATGCCGGTCCAGCCAAAGCCGTCGCGCCCGACGCTGATCTGGTAGCGCAGCGCCTCGCCCTGCCGGGTCACCAGATAGAGTGCCTTCTCGTCCTTGCGGATGATGATCGTGCCGGGTCGTTCCACGGTTTGGAGAGCAACAGCCTTGCGCAGGCTGGGGCCCATTGCCGGCAGCGGCGGCCGGTCCGACAGCGCGGATCGGGCATGGGCGAATTCCCAGGCCGGCATCCCCAACGCCAGGCCCATGATGCAGGCGCCGGCAAGCCTCGGGACGATGCGGTATCTACCGGGCTGCGTCATCGAGCCGCTCTTTGAACATCCGCTTCAGGTCCTTGTTGAAGCGCGCCCGCCCAGCCACTTCGGAAGGCAGGATGGCTCGGTTCAGCGCGTCGGTCAGCAGCGCATTATCCATGCTGACCGACTTGATGTGTGGCGCCTTGAAGATCTTCTCGAGTTCGCGGCGCGAAAAGTGGTTGCCGAACCATTTGCGCTTATGCTTGTTGGCGACCAGCGTGATGCTCGCCGCATTGCCGCGCAGCTCGCGGATCTTGGTGTAGAGCCGCTTGCCTTGCCGCAGCGAGGCGACGTTGAGCTCGAAGACGATGAAGATTTCGTCGCTCGTCGAAAGCACGGAATTCTGCCAGGGGGTTTCGATATTCGGCAGGTCGATGACGATGTCGTCGAACCGGTAGGCGACGAGGTCCAGCAGCCGGAACACGAAATTGGCGCCCTGCGGCTCAAACGGCAGTTGTGGCCTCTCGAATGAATAGAGGGTCAGGCCGGACGGACGCGAAAGCCTGATGACGTCCATCAGTTCGACATCGAGCCTTTCCGGCTGGCCGATGATGCCGGCCAGGTCGAACTGGTTGAACAGGTTGAGGTAGGCGCCGCAATTGGCGCTCTGGAAATCGAGGTCGACGAGGCAGGTCGAAGCCGCGCGTTCGGTGGATTTCGACGCCAGGAATTCCGCAGCCGACAGAGCGAGCGTGGTGGCGCCGGCGCCGCCGCTGGCGCTGATGAAAGTGATGATGCGGCTCTTGGTGCCCTGGTTGCCGGTGTCGTGGAAAGTGACCGCGTTCAGCAGCTCCTTGGCGTCGAGCGGCTTGTGCAACCAGTCCGAGGCGTTCATGCGGACAAGGATGCGCGTCTGCTCGGAAGTCAATTCGTCGGAGACCGCGATCAGCGGCACGGATGCCCACAAGGCGCGGGCCGCGACGATGCCGGGCATGCCGAGCAACTCGCCATTGGCCAGGTCGAGGATGACGATGCCCGGCCGCGTCTCGGGGGGCGGACCATTGAGGAAGTCAACCGTCTCGGAAATTCGGACGTCGTAGATGGCCAGCGCGTCCAGCCGCGTCGCCACCTCACGCTTGAACTGCGGATCCGACGAAAACAGCGCCACCTGCTTTCGTTTGGTCGGGAGAACCTTGGTGTTGATGGCGTTCATGGGGATGTACTCCTCAGGTCTTCGCCCGTGACTGTGCTGAGCATCGAGGGCATGGTGAGGTTTCCGTATCCGAGCAGGCCGCCGAGGAAGAAGAACTGGAAGGTCAGGTTCTGAAGCCTGACGGTGATTGTCGGCACCGGTCCGCCCAGCCGGGTCTGATAGCCCAAGCCGGTGGCGGAATAGGTAATGACGACATTGTCGCGCCGCAGGCCTGAAAAGAAATGGCACATCCCCGGCCGCTGGTCTGTCGCCAGCGGGACACAGGCGTCGTCATTGGTGACTGCCGTATCGCCGCGGAAGATGCGACTGAAATTGGCGGCATTGAATGTGCCGCCATTGCTGCAAACGCCCGTGCCGGCGGTGTATGTGCAGGCGAAGGGTCCATAAGCGGCAGCAACGACCGGGGCGCCCGGTGTCGTCGTCGGTGCGGCTGTAGCTAGCGCGGTGGCAACCGGATCGGAAATCGAGGCCAGACGTGCGCCGAGCTGCACGGCCTTGTTGGCGGCGTTCCACTGATAGAGGGCGTAACCGAAATCGACGAAGCCGAGAACGAGGGCAAACAGCAGTGTCGATACGATGGCCATCTCCACCGTCGTCGCGCCGCCTTCCGATTTTGCGAAACCCCAGATCATGATCAGAACCGGATCAACCGCTCCTCGTGAGAGCTATTTATCGTCATGGGGCCAATGCGGACCAGAGACAGCATTCCGATGCCACTATAGGCCAACGTCCCCGCCGCCCTGACGATGCAGACCTGTGCAGTTGTAGCGCGATATAGGGTGACACCTGCGACCACCGCGTCATGGCATGAGCCTGAGGCGGCGATGGTCACCGTCACATTCGCCTTCTGCCAGCCGACGATGCGCGCACTCCCTGTCCCCGCAGCATTGCCGAACACCGCGATGTTTGTGGCGATATCGGCGCAATTGATCGCCGCCAGCCCGGCCTTGGTGTACAACTGGCTGTTGCAGCGCGCGGCAAAGCGTGCCGCGTCAGACAGGCCGGCCTCCATCAGCAGCTTCTGGTGGATCAGATTGCCGAACTCGAACACCCCCGCCGACAGGATCAGCATCAGCGGCGCGATCAGCGCCATTTCGACGAGAGCCGTGCCGCGCTGCTCGCGTCGAAATCTGTGGAAATGATGGTACAGCGCTTCGATCATCGCCATCACCGGTAGAGTTGGGCTTCGTCGCGAAGGAAATTGTCGAGCGTGCCCTGGCCGGCACCGCCGGTTACGTCGACCAGTTCGACCATCACCGACGCATCTTCCGATGCTGACGGTACGGGTTCAGTGAGGAAGAAACTGCCGAAGGCCTCGACCGGCAGATTGGTGCTGTGGCCGGACAGGCCGTTGCCCGCAGCTTCGAGAGCATTGCAGTTCAGGATAGCGCCATAAAGCAAACGACGATCAACTGTCGTGACAGGCGGTTGGCAAGCTGCGGCCGGCGTTCCGATCTCTCCACCGGTCGACGCGGTGCCCACCAACCCGTTCGAGATCTCGTAACGGTAGACCTCATAGCGCGTCGGCTTGGTTGTGTCCCATGACGTCGGATAGGCCGCGGAACCGAAATTGGTGTTCCAATAGCCGGCGAAATCCCAATTTCCGTCGCCCATCCTGCCGGCCAGATACGGGGTTGTCGCATCGCGCGGAAGGCCCATCGTTCCAGCTTCGGTGAATGAAAGTTGGTTCATAGAAGGGCATTGATTGGCGCTGCCTGTGGTCCGTATCGCCCCTTTTCGGACATTGGCGGCCGGACCGTATTCGGGGCTGTCGAAGTGGTTGCCGTTAGCTCTAATCCCGAAACGAACGTTGAAGGCATCTTGCACCGGGCCGGCATTCTGACCGGTCTTTGTCGTTACGTTCGCGGAATTGTAGCAGCCGATCGGCGTCGACGTTGCGATCGTCTGAGCCAGCGCTTGGGCACCATTTCCCACATCTGGCGGAGGCTCGAGGAAGCCGAAGTTGCCCGGACCGGCCGCAGCCCCATTTCCGACCTTCCTCAGTTCGATCAGCCGGCGACGGACGGCCGGATTGGAAACGGCATGCTCAAGCGTGTAGCCGCCGGCGTCATTCGTCCCGTCTTCATCCATCTCATAAGGATTGCACATGAACACCGGCGTGAAATCGCAGACGCCGGAGGTGAAGCCCGCTACCGCGACTGCCCCGACATTGAAGCTGTCGCTGGCGCCGGATGTCAAAAATGAGGCGGGGAAAATCGCGGCAAACCCTTGGGGAGCGACTGTCACCTGGATGAACCGTGTTTCCGCCTGTCCGACAGCCAGGTTGGCATCTGCAAGATAGTTGGCCTGATTGGCGGTTGTGATCTTGGTTCCGTCGTTGGCAGGGATCGCTTTGAGGAAGCACCAGGAAATGTTGCCAGCACTGTTGCAGCGCTGCGTGCCTCCCGGCTGACCGGAGGTTAGAGTGAACCTGCCTGCCGTGGAGAAGTTGCTTTCATTGTCTACGAG